>JAJPYK010000296.1:18742-24536 GCA_021205005.1 Paraprevotella sp.
TACTTGGGTTAGGGTTCGTGCGTGAAGATTTCGACCGTCCTACCAAAGAATTCAGTGGCGGATGGCGTATGCGTATTGAATTGGCCAAGTTGCTGTTGCGCCATCCCGATGTTTTGTTGCTTGACGAGCCTACCAACCATTTGGATATCGAAAGTATCCAGTGGCTTGAAAATTTTCTTCTGACTAAGGCCAATGCCGTCGTTTTGGTGAGCCACGACCGTGCTTTTATTAATAACGTGACGAACCGTACCCTTGAAATTTCTTGTGGTCGCGTATATGATTATAAGGTGAAGTACGACGAGTATGTTCGTTTGAGAGAAGAACGACGCGAACAGCAATTGCGGGCTTATGAGAATCAACAGAAGGAAATAGCCAACGTCAGGGAATTTATCGATCGTTTCCGTTATAAGCCGTCTAAGGCCGTGCAGGTGCAGAGCCGTATCAAGCAGTTAGAGAAAATGGTGCCGATAGAGGTGGATGAAGTGGACCGTTCGGCTTTGAGGTTGAAATTTCCGCCGGCTCTCCGTTGCGGGGATTATCCTTTGGTGTGCGAAGACGTACGGAAAGCTTATGGCGATCATGTGGTTTTCCACGATGTGAACTTATCTATCAAACGAGGTGAAAAGGTGGCCTTTGTCGGAAAGAACGGCGAAGGAAAGTCCACGTTGGTAAAATGTATTATGGGAGAAATTCCGTTTGAAGGACATCTTAAGCTCGGGCATAACGTACAGATTGGATATTTTGCGCAGAATCAGGCTCAATTGCTTGATGGAGAACTCACCGTATTCGATACGATAGACCGCGTGGCGAAAGGGGATATACGGTTGAAGATCCGTGATATTTTGGGGGCCTTTATGTTTGGAGGCGAAGCTTCGGACAAGAAAGTCAAGGTCCTTTCGGGAGGAGAGCGCAGTCGTTTGGCGATGATTAAGTTGCTGCTCGAACCTGTAAACTTCTTGATTCTGGACGAACCGACGAACCATTTGGATATGCGTTCTAAAGATGTGCTGAAAGAAGCTATCCGCGATTTTGACGGTACGGCGGTTATCGTAAGTCATGACCGTGAGTTTCTCGATGGTCTGGTCTCTAAGGTCTACGAGTTCGGCGGAGGGTTGGTAAAGGTACATTTGGGAGGAATCTACGATTTCCTGCAGAAAAAAAAGATCGATTCTTTAAATGACTTGCAAAAGTCTGCATCATATTCCTCGCCGGACGCAGTTGCTCGCGGAAATGCGGAGAATACAGTCAAAAGCAACCGTTTGACCTATGAACAGCAGAAAGAGTACCAGAGGAAGCTTCGCAAACTGGAGAAAACAGTGGAGCAGTACGAAACTCAAATCGGTGAATTGGAGGCTGCGGTGAAGATGTTGGAGGATCGAATGGCTTCTCCGGAAGGAGCTGCCGACGCTACGCTTTACGAACGGCATGGTGCGTTGAAGAAACAGTTGGATGCGGCTGTCGGTGCGTGGGAAGAAGCTTCTGTGGCTCTTGAGGAGGCTCAACGCAACGATCTGCGGCTTGATTAGGAATGAACTTTAATCTATATAATAAAATGAAGTTGAAGTTTTTTTGGTCGTTTGTGGTTGGGGCTGTCTTGTCTGCGGCAACGGATGCCCAGCCTACCTTGAAGGATGGCATTGATCTGAGTGATCTGGATCAATCGGTGAAGCCGGGTGAGAGTTTTTACGAATATGCCAATGGGGGGTGGAATAAAAAGCATCCGCTTCCGCCCGAGAATCCGCGCTACGGGACGTTTGAAGAGTTGATAGAGAAAAATACCGAACAGTTACAAGGTATTATCGAAACTTATGCCCAAGGACACTATGCCGAAGGTTCTTTGGAACAGAAGGTTGGAGAACTTTATAATATCGTGATGGATAGTGTCAAGCAGAACCGTGAAGGATATGACCCGATCAAATCTGATTTGGAGACTATTGCCGCTATTAAGTATCGTAAGGAGGTGATACCGATGATGGCCTCGTTGATGCGCAAGGGGGTTCAGGGGTATTTCTCGTTCGACATTGATGCCGATATAAAGAACAGCAGCATGAACCTTGTAGGGATTGGGCAAGACGGGTTGTCTTTGGGGGAAAGGGAATATTATCTTGATCAGGACTCTGCTACCGTTCACGTGCGTGAGGCGTTCAAGGTCTATGTGAAAAAGATGTTCGTTCTATGCGGTTTCAGCGAAGCCGACGCCCGGAAGAAGATGAAGGCTGTGCTTGATATAGAAACTCGCATAGCCCGTCCTTCTTATTCGGCGGCTCAAAGACGTGTTCCCGAGGCCAATTATCATAAAATGACATATGCCGACTTGCAGAAGAATTATGCCGGCATTGATTGGGACTCCTTCTTTAAGGCCATGGGGGTTAAGGGGTTGACAGAGGTTTGCTTATCGCAGATCGAACCGATACGCGAGGTGGAAAAGATTCTTGCGGAAGTGCCTGTCGAGGAACAGAAATCCTATATGGAGTGGAAACTTATTGATGCTGCGGCACCTTATTTAAGTGATGAACTGCGTGAATGCTCGTTTGATTTTTACAGTCGTACCATGTCGGGACAGCAGCAGCAGCGTCCGCGTTGGAAGAGAGCTGTGGCAAGTGTGGAAAGCGCAATGGGCGAAGGTCTGGGCCGTTTGTATGTGGAGAAGTATTTCCCTGCGGCAGCCAAGGCACGCATGCTCAAACTGGTGAAGAATCTGCAGAGTGCTTTAGCGGCCCGCATTCAGGCACAGGACTGGATGAGCGATGAAACCAAGAAAGTGGCGCTCGACAAGTTGAATGCTTTTTATGTGAAGATCGGTTATCCTAATAAATGGCGCGATTATTCGGGACTGGTCATTAAGAATGATAGTTATTGGGCCAATGTCGTGCGGTGTTGTGAGTTTGACATGGCTTATATGATTGCGCACAAATTGAATAAACCTGTAGACCGCGAAGATTGGTTCATGACGCCTCAGACGGTGAACGCTTACTATAATCCTACGACCAATGAGATTTGTTTCCCGGCCGGTATCCTTCAACCGCCGTTCTTCGACATGTCGGCCGATGATGCTTACAATTACGGGGCCATCGGTGTCGTGATCGGGCACGAGATGACTCACGGATTCGATGACCAGGGACGCCAGTTCGACAAGAACGGCAATCTGTGCGATTGGTGGGCTCCCGGTGATGCCGAGCGTTTTGAGGCACGGGCTAAAGTGATGAAGGATTTCTTTGATCAAATCAGCGTGTTGCCGGATTTGAAAGCTAACGGCGCACTGACCTTGGGTGAGAATCTGGCCGATCACGGAGGTCTGATGGTGGCTTATCACGCCTTCCAATATGCCATGAAAGAGAAACCGCTGAAGACGGAGGACTGTTTTACACCGGAGCAGCGTTTCTTCTTGGCTTATGCTCATTTGTGGGCCGGTAACATCAGCGATGAAAGGATTCGCTTCTGTACGAAGAGCGATCCGCATGCTTTGGGACGCTGGAGAGTCGACGGCGAATTGCCTCACATCGACATGTGGTATGATGCCTTTGGCATTACGGAAAAGGATCCGATGTTCATTCCTAAAGAAAAACGGGTGACGATTTGGTAATTCGTAGGGGATAAGAAAACTCTCTTAGGGCAAGCGGAACGATAAAGATTCTAAATCGTTCCGCTTGTTCCGTTAAAAATGCCTTTGAATTGGCGATATTTCACTACTTTTGTATCCGTATAGAATTATAATATAGATTAGACATGCCGTTAAATTTACCTGACAGACTTCCCGCTATCGAACAATTAAAGAAAGAGAATATCTTCGTGATTGACAGTTTACGGGCTGCAACGCAAGATATCCGTCATTTGCGCATTGTCATCCTGAATTTGATGCCGTTTAAGAACACCACCGAAACCGACCTCGTCCGTTTGTTGTCCAATACGCCTTTACAGGTGGAAGTGTCCTTTATGAAAGTGAAAGGGCATACATCGAAGAATACGCCGGTAGAGCACATGAAAGCCTTTTATCGGGATTTTGAGAGCATGAAGGAGGATAGATTCGATGGCATGATCATCACGGGGGCGCCGGTGGAGCATCTCGATTATGAAGAAGTGAACTATTGGGAGGAGATGGTGGAGATTTTCGATTGGGCCCGTACGCATGTCACTTCCACGCTTTATATTTGTTGGGCGGCCCAGGCGGGGTTGTATCATTATTACGGCGTTCCCAAATACAAGTTGGATAAGAAGATGTTCGGCATCTTCAAACAATATCCGTTGAACCCCATGTTGCCGATATTCCGCGGTTTCGACGATGAATTTTATATGCCTCACAGCCGTCACACGGAGATACGTCGCGAAGATGTCCTGAAGGTGCCAGGATTGGACGTGATCGCGGAGTCGCCTCAGTCGGGCGTTTGCATGGTCATGGCCCGCGGGGGGCGTGAGATTTATGTGACGGGGCACTCCGAATACTCGCCGCATACGTTGGATATGGAGTATCGGCGCGATCTGGAGAAAGGACTACCGATAGAAATGCCCGTGAACTACTATTGTCATAACGTGCCCAGCGAAGGGCCGTTGGTCACTTGGCGCGCACATGGGAATCTTTTATTCTCCAATTGGCAGAATTATTACGTATATCAGGAAACGCCTTTTGATATCAACAGCATCCGATGATTAGACGAAGATTTGTAGAACTTCTGGCTCCCGCCCGTAATTGGGAGTGCGCCGTAGCGGCTGTCGACCACGGCGCGGATGCGGTTTATATCGGGGCTTCGCGCTTCGGTGCGCGTGCTTCTGCCGGCAATTCCATCGAGGACATAGCGCGTGTGGTGGCCTATGCCCATCTCTATTGGGTAAAAGTGTATGTGACGGTCAATACGATTCTGGAGGATAGCGAACTGGATGATACGAAACGTCTGATTTGGGAGCTGTATCGCATAGGAGTGGATGCGTTGATCATACAGGATATGGCCTTGCTTGAGCTGGATCTGCCGCCGATACCGTTGCATGCCAGTACGCAGATGGACAACCGTACGCCCGAAAAGGTTGCTTTCCTGCAACGGCAGGGATTCAGCCAGGTCGTGTTGGCCCGTGAAATGTCTTTGGCCGAGATACAGGCCGTCCATGACGCATGCGACGTGCCGCTCGAGGTCTTCGTGCATGGCGCATTGTGTGTCAGTTACAGCGGTCAGTGTTACGTGTCGCAGCATTGTTTCGGCCGTAGTGCCAACCGGGGCGAGTGCGCCCAGTTTTGTCGGTTGAAGTTCGATCTGGTGGATCGTGACGGGCGCGTGATCGAACAGGGAAAGCATTTGCTTTCGTTGAAAGATATGAACCGTAGCGAAAATTTGGAACGGCTGTTACAGGCCGGTGTCTCTTCTTTCAAGATCGAAGGCCGGTTGAAAGATGCGGCGTACGTCAAGAATGTCACGGCCGGTTATCGCCGGCGTTTGGATGAGATTTTCAAACGTCATCCGGAATATGGGCGGGCCTCTTCCGGTCGGTCTGTGTTCAAATTCACGCCCTGTTTGGAGAAGAGTTTCAACCGCGGTTTTACTTCCTACTTTCTGGACGGACGTACGTCCGATATGGCTTCTTTCCATTCGCCGAAGTCATTGGGAGAAGAGGTGGGGGAGGTGAAGGCCGTCTACGGGAAATATGTAGTGGTGTCCGGAGTGAAATCTTTCGCCAATGGCGACGGCCTGTGCTATTTGGACGAACAGGGCGAACTGAAAGGATTCAGGGTGAACCGCGCGGAGGCGAATAAGATTTATCCGGCGGAGATGCCGCGGATACGTCCGCATACCCGTTTGTTCCGTAACTT
>JAJPYK010000296.1:24546-28911 GCA_021205005.1 Paraprevotella sp.
TTAACTTCGATAAGGAGTTGGATGATATTCTGTCTTGCCCGGCTGGCGTTCGCAAAATTGCCGTAGAATGGACTGTGGACGAATATGCAGAAGGGTTCGCTTTGACCTTGCGCGACGAGGACGAAGTGTCGGTTGCCATTTCGTTCCCTTATGTCAAGGAGATGGCCCGCAGTTCGCAAAAGGAAAATGTCCGCACGCAATTATCCAAGTTGGGGAACACGCCTTTTGAATCCGGCGAGGTGAATCAGCACTGGTCTGCCGAATGGTTTATTCCTTCGTCCGTATGGGCCGAGTGGAGGAGGATAGCGGTAGATAAACTGCGGTCGGCCCGACGGATGAATTATCCTTATCGTTATCGTCGGGTCCCCTGTCCGTCCGTTCGTAGCGGTGAGGAGGAGAAAAAGGAAACTATGGCCGCACCTTTCGCCTCTCAGACGCTGACTTACCTGGCTAACGTCATGAACCGCAAGGCCGAAGCTTTTTATCTGAAAAGCGGAGCCGCCCGGGTGGAACCGGCTTTCGAGCGGAAAGAACCGGACGATGCCGTCCTGATGTTCTGTCGCCACTGTTTGCGGTATAGCCTGGGTTGGTGCCTGCGTGAGGGGAAAGAAAAGTCACCTTTCCATGAGCCGTTTTACTTGGTTTTGTCCGACGGGCGTCGTTTCCGTTTGGCTTTCGACTGTACGCACTGTCAAATGAAAGTATATGCCGATGAGAAAGAAGCATAGTATTTTGCTGTGGATGCTTTTGGGAACGCTCTTTTTGACGTCCTGTTATTATCAGAAGCACGATTATTCCGACGAATGGGATCTGACGGAAGGCCGACGGAATTCGCTCGATTTTGCGGAGGGACACCATTATACGAAGAATTACAATTTCCGTGTTGTCGGGGATTCCCTTTCGCTTCAGATTCGCCATCCGCAGCATAATCCGGGCCGGACCGACGATTTGGCCGACAGCAGTGTCGCCGTGTGTCGAGGCGACCGTGTAGTGGTGGCCGACATGATGTTCGTGCCCGAGGATTCTGTCGATTCGGTATGGATCAAAGTAGCCCGCGACCAGTCCACTATGGGGTGGATACATGAGACCGACCTGTTGCGCGAGGCGATTCCCGCCGATCCGATATCTTCTTTTATCCACCTTTTCAGCAATGTGCATTTAATCTATCGTCTGCTGGCATTAGGCCTGTTGTTGATTGTGTATTTGGTACGTCGCATGCGTCGCAAGCGTTTTCACATCGTACATTTCGACGATATCGGGAGCTGTTATCCCACGTTGCTTTGCCTCACTCTTTCAGGAGCGGCTACGCTTTATGCCAGCGTACAGAAATTTGTGCCCGATACGTGGGTGGAGTTCTACTTCCATCCCACGCTCAATCCTTTCGGTTTGCCTTTTATACTGGGCTTGTTTCTGACGTCCCTGTGGCTGATCGTGATTTTAGCCATTGCTTCGGCAGAAGATGTCTTCCGGCAACTTCCCTTGCGCGAAGCCGTGCTTTATCTGTTTGCCTTGTTAGGCGTGTGTGCGGCATGCTATCTGTTCTTTTCGGTCGCCACATTATATTATGTGGGCTATCCCTGTCTGTTGGGCTATGCGGGCTGGGCTTTGCGACGCTATTACTTGTATGCCCGTTGTCCTTATGTGTGCGGACGTTGCGGAGCCAAACTCCGTAGCAAAGGGCGTTGTCCGCATTGCGGGGCTTGGAATGAATGAACCTTTCAGGGGGCGGTATGGAACTCCGTGCCCGTGCCCTCCCATTTCCGCGTTGCCTTTTCGAACGTATAGCGGCTTTTCCGCAATTTTTTCTGCGTTCGCTCTGGACTTCAACTCCTTTTGCTTAACTTTGCTTTAATTTAATGAAAGAGTTATGGCAATGACAGCTTTTTTAAAGACGAGACCTTTTCGACCGGTGCTTTACCCTATTGTTGGCACTCTGCTTTTGCTGTCCTCGTGCAGCGATAAGGAGGAGCAAGGAATAACTTCCACCGTAGATAATAAGGAATGGGACTTGGACGCGAACATGGATACCACCTACCGTCCCGGCGATGATTTCTATATGTATTGTAACGGTTCCTATTGGAAAAAGACCTCCGTGGGAGATGGGATTTCCGATGGGTTTGTCGGTCTTATTCCTGACAGTAAGGAGGTCATCGCCCGGCAAGTAGCTTCCTTAAAAGACTACCGCGTGAACAAGCTGAAGTCGGATTTTCAAAACTTCGGCAGTAACTATACCGTAGCCGACTCCCTTATCCGGGCCCGATTGAAAAAGCTGGATCGCGAGAATGCCCCTACCGTGGAGGACCTTTGGAGGCTGTTGGCCGATGCGATGCAAAACGGTGATAGAGAACTGTTGGCGATCGTAAATGATGGGCGAGACGGTAACGTGTGCGGTTGGGTCACACTCGCTCCCGACCTGCTCTATCTGGGGATTCAGCCGGTTGATTCAGTCGGAAGCGTCCCTTTGCTGGAACGGGCGGGGATGAACGCGGACACGGCCCGCTAGGTGGCCTCCGAAGCCCATCGTTTATGGATGCGATTGGTGTCCGATTCAGAGGTGGAGACGTTACGGTCTCTGCCAGACCGTTTCCGTCATGATCCGGAGGTCTATGACCAGTTCCGTTCGCTCTCCTCTACCCGTTCGACAAGTGCGGGCGAACGGATACTGAATGTGTTGGCAGACCGGTTAGGTATTTCAACCGACAACCTGATATTGTATACGAGAGACCATATTCTGACTTGTCTGGAGCAGGCTGATGCCGAACAGTTGAGATCGTTTATGAAAGCGCTTGCAGTTTTCGATTATGTCTATGCCTCGCAAGATGCGCTAAACGAATTTAATGGCGGTACGGGAACGTGGCCTCTCACAAAGGACGGACTTCAAAACATAGTGACTTCCTATTATTTCACTTATCCGTTGTCGTATGCTTATGCCACGGAGTATGTCACCGCGGAGCAGAAAGAGCGGTGTTTGGCCATATGCGAAGAGCTCCGTTCGGCTTTCAGCCGTCGTTTGGAGGCCGTGGACTGGATGAGCGCTACGACGAAGGCCAATGCGCAAAAGAAGCTGGCAGCCATCCGTATCCATGCTTGCTATCCGGATACATGGAAAGAAGAAGGGTTGGCGGCGATGGACGGTCGCTGTCTGTTAGAAGACATTGTGCAACTGCGTGCCGCACAGAATCGGTTGCGGACGGGGCTCTTGGGGAAGAATGCGCAGGATGAAAGCTTCAATATGTATATTCCGTCTTATAATTTGACCGTAGTCAATGCTTATTATATTCGTACATGTAATGCCATTGTGATCAATCCTTGTTTTATGGCTCCGCCGTTCTATCGTTCCGAAGAGTCGGACGCTTACAATTATAGCATGTTCTGTATAATCGGGCATGAGATGACGCATGCTTTTGACAATTCCGGAGCGAACTATGATGAAAAGGGGAATGTACGGAACTGGTGGACAGTGTCCGATAAGATGGAGTTTGAAGCCCGCTGTCAAAAACTGGTCGACTGTTACGATCATTTGCAAGTGCTTCCCGATGAGGCTCCCGACATGTATACTCCCGGCGAGCAGACGTTGGGGGAAAATATCGCCGATCTGGGCGGCTGCCTCATGGCCTACGATGCCTATATGGCCAAGTTGGCGAGAGAAGGATACGTCGGCCAAGAGTTGGAAAAGGAGGAGCGGCGGTTCTGTCAAGGCCGGGCGGAGATATACCGTGCCAAATACAACCTTGAGTACGCGAATTATGCTCTGTTCAAGGAACGTGTGAACGGCGTCATGATGAACTTCGACCGTTGGTATGATCTCTTCAACGTGCAGTGGGGTGACAAGCTCTACTTGTCGAAAGAACTCAGGACTTATATCTGGTAGTCTCTCCCACTTGAGTAATGGAATAGACAATAATAGGGGAGATGGCAAAAAAGACTTTTCGGAATTGATTCCGAGAAGTCTTTTTTTGCGGTGCGTACGGGACTCGAACCCGTGACCCCATGCGTGACAGGCATGTATTCTAACCAACTGAACTAACGCACCTTCATAAAAACAGAGCGGAAAACGAGACTCGAACTCGCGACCCCGACCTTGGCAAGGTCGTGCTCTACCAACTGAGCTATTTCCGCAGAGATATAAAGGGGGTGGGTGGAGATGGATTCGAACCACCGAAGGCGTAAGCCAGCAGATTTACAGTCTGCCCCATTTGGCCACTCTGGTATCCACCCTTGCTCTGTGACTCCGACAGGATTCAGACCTGTAACCTTCTGATCCGTAGTCAGATACTCTATTCAGTTGAGCTACGGAGCCTAAGAGAGGAGTGGGCGTTGAGGGATTCGAACCCCCGACCCTCTGCTTGTAAGGCAGATGCTCTG
>JAJPYK010000143.1 GCA_021205005.1 Paraprevotella sp.
CATAAATAAAGTAGGAACGCATTATTTATGAATCAAATATCAAAAGCTTCACTATATCCGAATAAAGAGTATCTGGACAACAGATTATTCCTATGGCACACGAAGAGCTTTATGGGGGACATCGGACATGATAAAAAAAGATATTGCAGATTCCGCCTTTCCATACCGTAAAAAAGGAAAGTTAAGCATCGGAAACTTTGGGCTCAAGCTCGTAACCGCCTCAGCATAGGGAAATCGGCCTTACTTACTCAAAACGAATAGACTGGGCGGGATGAATACGCGACACCAAAAAGCTCGGCACAATCAATGCAAGCACACAAATAAGTAAAGTAGCCGCATTGATAGCCACAATATATCCCCAATTGAACAAGACTGGCACGGTATCTACATAATAAGTAGAGGCATCCAAATGAATCAAACCGCACTCACGCTGAAGTATAACCAATCCGATTCCTATCACATTGCCCCATAATAATCCCTTTCCGATAACAAAAACGGAGAAATAAAGAAAGATATGGCGAATGCCACGGTTGGTAGAACCCAAAGCTTTCATGATACCGATAAAGTTCGTGCGTTCCAAAATGAGAATGAGTAAACCGGATATCATCGTAAAGCCGGCCACAGCCACCATTAAAGCTAAAATGACCCAAACATTGACATCCAGCAAATCCAGCCAATCGAAAATCTGCGGATAAAGTTCCCGAATGTTCATCGCTACGTAAGACCCGCCGTAAGCATCCACTTTTCGATTGACATGTTGCACCAAAGCAGACGTCACCTGATCCAGTTGTTCAAAGTCCTTTACGCGGATTTCCAAACAGCTATACTGATCTGCTTCCCAGGCATTCAGCCGATTGCATGCGTACAGATCGGTAAAAGCAAACACTTTATCAAACTCCGTCAGATGCGTACAATAGATACCGGCTACCGTAAAACGACGCGTCCGTATCGAATTCTCAAAAAAATAAGCATAAACACGTGAGCCTACCTTCAGATGTAATTCATCTGCTACTTGCTTAGAAATAACTATTTTATTCGACGATGTACTGTCCGAAAAGGTCGGGATCTCCCCTGCCACCAGATTTTCCTTTAAGAAAGACGGATCAAATTCCGGTCCCACACCCTTCAAAAGTATGCCTTTAAATTCATCTTCCGTCTTTATAATCCCTTCCTTATTACAGAAACGCTGTACGTGGGCAACGCCGGGTACCTCTTTTATTTCTCTGACAAACGCAGGCGGGAGGGCTATCGGTTGCGGCGAATTGGAAGCCAATGTCGCATAATTCTGAATCTGCACATGAGAACCGAATCCGATAACCTTGGAACGAATTTCTTGTTTAAACCCTAACACCACGCAGACAGATATAATCATCACGGCCAAGCCAATGGCCACTCCCGTGGTAGCAATCAGAATAGCGGGACGCGAAACTTTTTTCGCCCCCCTATTACTGAGAAAAAGCCTCCGAGCTATAAACAAGTTAAAGTTCATCCGTCCTCAATCTGTTGCTCATTGCTCTTCTACGCGTCCCGGATAAAATTCCAAAGCTTTGCGCAACACGAAAAGAGCACGGATCAAATCTTCTTTCTTCAATACATAGGCGATACGGACTTCATTTCGACCCGACCCCGGCGTGGTATAAAATCCTGCTGCAGGAGCCATCATCACCGTCTCGCCTTCATAGTCGAATGAAGTCAGGCACCACGCACAGAACTTCTCAGCATCATCCACCGGAAGTTTTGCCACTGTATAAAAGGCTCCCATCGGAATAGGAGAGTAAACGCCCGGTATACGGTTCAGCCCATCTATCAAGCATTTGCGTCGTTCTACATATTCATCATATACTTCCCTACCGTATTCTTCCGGTTCGTCCAATGAGGCCTCGGCGGCAATCTGCCCGATAAGAGGCGGACTCAGACGAGCCTGACAGAACTTCATGACAGCCTTACGTACCTCTACATTCTTCGTAATCAGCGCACCGATACGTATGCCGCACTCACTGTAACGCTTAGACACGGAATCGATCAGGACCACATTATCCTCGATTCCTTCCAGATGACAAGCTGAGATATATGGAGAACCGGTATAAATAAATTCACGATAGACCTCGTCAGAGAACAAGTATAAATCATATTTCTTCACCATGTCGCGGATTTGATTCATCTCACGACGGGTGTATAGATAACCGGTCGGATTGTTAGGATTACAAATCAATATAGCACGTGTATGCTCATTGATCAGCTCCTCGTACTTTTCCACCTTCGGCAGCGAAAATCCCTCTTCGATGGTAGTGGAGATCGTACGAATCACAGCTCCGGCCGAAATGGCAAATGCCATATAATTGGCATATGCCGGTTCCGGTACAATAATTTCGTCACCGGGATTCAAACATGACAAAAAAGCAAAAAGTACGGCTTCCGATCCACCGGAAGTAATAATAATATCATCCGCGGTAAGGTGGATATTATATTTGGCATAGTAGCCCACCAGCTTTTCACGATAACTTAAATAACCCTGACTCGGAGTATACTCCAACACCGTACGGTCTATATGGCGGATGGCTTCGATGGCCGCTCTCGGAGTAGGCAAATCGGGTTGGCCGATATTTAAATGATACACGTGTATCCCTCTATTCTTTGCATCAAAAGCCAACGGAGCCAACTTACGAATAGGAGACTCCGGCATTTCCTGACCGCGAACGGATATTTTAGGCATGTCTTTTACTGTTTTATAATTTGAAATTCATGCAAAGATAGCACTTCGGCATAAAACGGACAACAAATCGGCAGACAAAAATAGAAAGGGAATCAAAAGGAAACAAAAAAAGACAACCTTTCAGCTGTCTTCTGTACGCCCTCAGGGGGTCGAACCCTGGACCCATTGATTAAGAGTCAATTGCTCTACCAACTGAGCTAAGGACGCGTCATCTTAGATTTTGCGAGTGCAAAGATAGATCTTTTTATCTTTGCAGCCAAATCTTTTGTGATTTTTTTCTCAATCTCATTCCAATTCATAAATTCCGGAAGGCATACGGCGCTTCAAAACTTCCATTTGGAAATCTTTCCCTGCAATGAGTCCCACAGATCTCAGATGAGCATCTATGGTTTTTCTCACCAGTTCGGGATGATTGTTCTCCTCACTGATATGACACAACCACACACAACGCAACGCCTCCGTCATGTGTTCGGCCAAAACGCATGCAGCCTCCTTATTGCTCAAATGCCCGTAACCTCCTTTGATTCTCCCTTTCAGATAAGCCGGATACGGTCCCATCATCAACATGTTCTCATCATGGTTAGCTTCCAATACCAAGTAATTCGCTTTGGCAATATAGGTTCCGAAACAATCTGTCGCATGTCCGGCATCCGTGATCAGACAGAAGTTCACCTTATCATATTGTATGCTGTATCCGACATTATCCGTACTGTCATGGGGTACATCGAAAGGAGTGATCTCAAAACGATCTAAACAGAAAGTCTGCTCTTTTTGTATGATACGCACATTCTCTGCTTTTAGTTTCGGATTGACACAATAGTTCTTTCGGATTCCGCCATGCACCAGTTCCGTAGCAAAAACAGGAAGATTAAATTCGCTCGAGAGACTGCCCACCGACTTGATGTGATCCGCATGGTCGTGCGTAATCAGCACCGCCTTTATTTGTTTCAAGGAAAGTCCGTAAGTATGAAAATGTTTTTTCAATGTTCGTATTCCGATTCCGGCATCGATCAGTATTCCATAGTTTTCCGAGAAGAGAAAATAGCTATTGCCGCTGCTTCCGCTCCCCAGACACATAAACTTCAACATATCCGCTTTTTTATTGCGTGCAAATATACAAAAACATGCAGGAACGGACAAATCGTTTCCCCGTCCGTCCATGAACTTTCATCATTTTATGGATTTACGGAGGATGAGGGCAAAAGTTCAAATCCTACCGCCGGACAGTTTTTGCGCCGCCGCGGACAATCACCGCCATTCAGAAAAGAAAAGAGATAAAATCCGGCCCTTCTAAGAGGCATTGACTTTTAAAAGGGTTATCTTTGCATTCGGCAAAGCCGTAATACAACATCAGCCCATATCGGTTTGCCGTTAAAGACAAAAATCAAAAAGAATGCAGAACAAAAAATATTCTCGCATCATATTCTGCCTTTGGATAGCCCTGTTCGCCACCGGTTGTACCAATAAAGAAGAGGATACGGCCACGGCACGCGCCAAAGAATTTGCCGAAAACTATTTCAATCTGAGATTTGAAGAGGCCTTTAAGATCTGTACACAAGAATCACGAAAATGGATCGCCTTCTATGCGTCGAATCTCACCGACAAAGATTTCGATGCGATCCGTTCCGCTCCCGAGGCGGCCTATGTCAGCTCTACGGATTGCGAACTCATCGCCGACAGCACAGCCGTCGTTCATTGTGTGGTTTGCGAAGCCTTGGATACGGATTCTTTAGAGCAAAGCCGGGGACGCATCCGACCGGAGGCCACTTATCTCATCCCGCTGATCAAAAAAGGAAAAGACTGGTGGGTTAGAATGGAAGGCCCACTGCAAAATGTAAAGTGAAGTCTCTTTTGAAGTTCGGATGGATGATGGGATAATGCCGACGGGCATCGTCATAGGCCGGATGAATGGCTTTCATACCTCCGTCCAGACGCAAAATGAAATAGTCGAAATTCAAGCGCAAGCCCAAACCATAGGCCACGGCTATCTCACGCCAAAAACTTTTCAGGCGGAATTGTCCGCCGGGCTGTTCGGCATAGTTGCGAATCGTCCAAATATTACCGGCATCTACAAATACGGCCCCGTTCAATTTCCAGAAAAGAAAAGTACGATACTCCGCATTCATATCCAGTTTAATATCTCCGGTTTGATTGATAAAGTCGATGCGTCCGTCGCCTCCCATGAAACGACCGGGCCCTAACTCCCGGACCGACCAACCACGCACGCTATTAGCCCCCCCGCTGAAATATCTTTTTTCATAAGGCAAAATCGAAGAGTTGCCGTAAGGATAAGCTACTCCCAGACCGAAATGCAAGGCTAATGAGTTGCGATCGTCGAAACGAAAACTCTTGCTCACGTCAAAATCTCCTTTCACATACTGGGCATAAGCGATGCTGAACAAAGTATATTGGTTGTTATTGTTCCGGCTCGTCCCGAACAGATTGGACAAACCGTAAAGCAGATTACCCGACGACTCTATATTAAAACGGATACCCAAAGCATTGCTACCATAATCGGCAATACTCGTCGCGTTGCGCTGAGAGTTATAGGTGAAACTGTAGCCCAGGCCCATAATGAACAGATTCTCATAGTTATAACGAAGAATCGCATTACGATCGGTTTCGTTCTCCAAATAATCATGACGGAAGGTCTCCGAAATCCAAGGCATGAATACATAATTCAGATCGATCAGATCAACACGGTGAGACCATAGCCCGTTCGGACTTTGCCAACGATAACGCAACGAAGAAGTCAATACCCGCCGATGAAATTCGGGACGATTCTGGGAGTCATATAATAAGGAGATCTCAGAAGTGGCTTTCGTCAGACCGCGATCGAGCCGGCTGAAACGGAAAATCCTGAAATTGGGTAATGTCAATCCCGTCTCCACACTGACTTCCATATAATTTTGATCGCTATACCCTTCCAAACCGGTAATCGCCTCGGAAGCCCCGCGCAACTTCAAATAGAAAAGTTCAGAACCGCGAAACAAGTTCCGGTTTTGATAAGTAAACATCACAGCCGCGCCCAAATCTCCGGAGGAATTGGTTCCTTCCAACTCTACACCGAGCGAACGGGGCTTGTTTTCGTGAATGGTGATGAAGCAGTCCAGCAAATCAGGCAACGAATCGTTTTCCACCATCTTGATATTAGAAAACATCACAGCCCCCAGTCGTCCGAAGTTGCTGTACGTACGCTGCACATCGTGTTCACGGTAAAGCTGTCCGGGACGGATCTCATTATTACTCGTAAAGACGGAAGGCCGGAAAGGCAATTTAGACCTATAATAAATAGGAACGCCCTGATATACGATGCTGTCCAACGCCATCGTATCGCGTCGCGCGTCGAAAAGCTGAGCATCTCCGGAAAAAGATACGCTACGAATCTTGTAACGACGATGAGGCTCAGGTTCGCTATCCGTCGAACTTCGGTACAGGGGCATCACCACATCCAGATCCACCTCACCGTGCCCCACACAGGTATCAGCCTCGAAACGTACATAATCCTTGTTGAACTTATAATAGCCGTTATTTTGCAAACGCGAACTGATCCGGCTGCGTTCCTGATCGAGCACATTCAAATCAAAAGGCATCCCGACTCGCAAAAGAGACTGATCGGCCCGCTCACGCACAACCCGATCTACCGCCGAGTCTTCAATATGGTAACGAATATCCCTCACCTTATACCGTTCTCCCGGAGTCACGTTGTAAGACAACCACACTTTTTTGCCTTTCACCGTTCTTTTTTGTTCCACCCGGGCATGGAGATAGCCCAGATTCTTTACGGCCAAAAGCATATTATCTCCCGAACGGTTGGCCTGTACCGTATCAAAAATGACCGGAGCCTCGCCCATACGTTGCA
>JAJPYK010000213.1 GCA_021205005.1 Paraprevotella sp.
TTAATTGAATAGTCATGATCAAGAAATAAAAAGAACCGATTTTTGTATCATAAAGAATTAGACAAAGCTATAATCTGATCCTAAACGGGGCAAAAAGGGAGCTGATTATTTTTGTTGAATAAACTATGAGATGTATGGGAAAGTATAATTTAACTGAGAAAAAAGAGAAGAATGCAGCCTACCGCTCATTGGTTAGAGCAGAGCTGGTAGACGAGTTGTATGAAAAAATTCTGAAAGTATTCGTTGTCGATAAAAAATATCGCGACCCAAGTTATTCGGCCAAAAAGTTAGCAGAAGAATTAAATACGAATACACGATATATCAGTGCCGTGGTCAATATCCGTTTTCATCAAAACTATTCAAGTTTGGTCAATGAGTATCGCATTAAAGACGCTCAGTATCTCTTGACAGACAAACGCTATATGGATAAGACAATGGAAGAAATCTCGGCTATGGTGGGTTTTGCCAACCGCCAGTCTTTCTATGCCGCTTTTTACAAGATCTTAGGCGTGACCCCACGCAGCTACCGCATGCTGCATCTCGCCAAAGAGAAAGAGGCCATGAAAGCATAACTGGAATTCAAATCAAAAAAAAGGATACATCCAAAAGATATATCCCTTTTTTCTTTCATCTATCATCATGCAAACAAAACCAGTCTCCTATAACGACGAACAATTTGCCGATCTGCAAATGCTGCGCTATCGCGTAGACGGATTCGAGAACCTGAAACCCGCACAAAAAGAGCTGCTATACTATTTATCCGAGGCAGCACTGACAGGACGTGATATCCTGTGGGACCAAAACGGAAAGTACAATTTAAGAATACGAAAGACCTTGGAAGCCCTATATACCCACTATAAGGGCGATCGGGAAAGTGCGGACTTCAAGGCATTGGAGATCTATTTGAAAAGAGTATGGTTCTCCAACGGCATACATCATCATTACGGATGCGACAAATTCCAACCGGCATTCAGCGAGGAGTTTTTCCGCAAAGCAGTAAAACAAATGCCGGTAGAACAACTTCCGTTATCCGGCTCGCAAACCGCAGATGAACTTTGTGACACGCTTGTTCCCGTGATTTTTGACCCGAAGGTGATGCCCAAACGGGTCAATGAGGCAGACGGAACGGATCTCGTACAGACCTCCGCGTGCAATTATTATGGAGAAGGAGTGACACAAGCCGAGGCGGAAACCTTTTATAATGCCATGAAGAAGGAAAACGATCCTCGGCCGGTGATGTACGGAATGAACAGCAAGCTCGTGAAAACGGACGGGCATCTGACAGAACAGACCTGGAAAGCCGGCGGATTGTACGGCTCTGCCATCCGACGTATCATCTATTGGTTGGAAAAAGCTGCCGGAGTAGCCGAGAATGAAAAGCAAAGCGCCGTTATCCGTAAACTCATCGAATTCTATCGCAGCGGAGATTTGAAGACGTTCGACGAATACACCATTTTATGGCTACAAGAAACCCAAGCGCAAACCGACTTCACCAACGGTTTCACGGAAACCTATGGGGATCCTTTGGGACTCAAAGCCAGTTGGGAAGGATATGCCAACTTCAAAGATAGGGAAGCCACGGCACGGACGGAGAAACTCAGCGCCAATGCACAATGGTTTGAAGACCATTCTCCTGTGGATGCACGGTTCAAGAAAGCAACCTGCAAAGGCGTATCTGCCAAAGTCATTAAAACCGTTATTTTAGGCGGAGACCTCTATCCGGCCTCTGCCATCGGCATCAATCGGCCCAATTCCAATTGGATAAGAGCGGAATACGGAAGCAAAAGCGTCACCATCGGCAACCTGACCGACGCTTACAATAAGGCAGCGCACGGAAACGGTTTCCTGCAAGAATTCGTCATCGACGCCGACACGCTCGACTGGCTCGACCGTTACCAGGACCTCAGCGACGACCTGCACACCGACTTGCACGAGTGTCTCGGACATGGAAGCGGGAAATTACTGCCGGGTGTGGATCCCGATGCGTTGAAAGCCTACGGAGCAACCATCGAAGAAGCCCGCGCCGACTTGTTCGGACTTTATTATCTACCCGACCCTAAACTTACCGAACTGGGCCTTACCCCGCATGAAGAAGCCTATAAAGCACAGTATTACGGTTACATGATGAACGGACTGCTCACGCAAATGGTACGCATAGAACCGGGGAAGGAAATAGAAGAAGCCCACATGCGCAACCGCGCCCTCATCGCCCGTTGGGCCTATGAACAAGGACAAGAGGAGCAGGTGACGGAACTGGTCGAACGCCACGGGAAGACCTATGTGAAGATCAATCATTATGAAAAGTTACGTAAGCTCTTCGGTCGACTGCTTCATGAAATACAACGTATAAAGAGCGAAGGCGATTATGAAGCGGCACGCTATATGGTGGAACGATACGGAGTCAAGGTCGACCGCAGACTGCACGAGGAAGTCCTCGCCCGTTATCGCGCCCTGCATCTCTCGCCTTACAAAGGATTCATCAATCCGGTCTATATCCCCGTATACAACGAACGGCATGAAATTACGGACGTGCGTGTGGAATACGGAGAAGCTTATGATGCACAAATGCTACGTTACAGCCGCGACTATGCGACCTTGCCTTATGTCAATGAATGATGGACGTTCAAGAGACACTCAGAAATATTAAGACCGAACTGCGCCTGTCCATGAACGGCGTAGCATCGGCTTACATGCGCGAAAACGGCATGCGCTATAAAGTGAACTTCGGCGTGGAACTGCCTCGCCTCAAGTGCATCGCAGCCGAGTATCCGGTCAGCCATGAGTTGGCGCAAGCCTTGTGGAAAGAAGACATCCGGGAATGCAAACTGTTGGCATCCATGCTGCAACCGACAGAAAGCTTTTATCCCGAAATCGCCGACATTTGGGTAGAAACCATGCCCAATATAGAGATCGCACAGCACACCGTACAAAATTTATTCTGCCGGTTGCCTTATGCGTCCGAAAAGGCCTTTGAATGGATCGCAGCCGAGAACGACATGTTCCAGATCTGCGGCTATCTGCTCCTGGCCAATCTGTTCAGACGGGGTTGCCGGCCCAATGAACGCGCAGCAAACGAATTTTTAGATCAGGCCGGCACGGCTTTACAAGGTCCGATTTCCGTCCGTCGGGCCGTCATTGCCGCCATTCAAAAGTATCAAACACTGGACGAAACTACCCACGCACAAGGAGAAAGACTCTTAAAAGAGGCCGTAGTCTGAACTTTATTGCAAAAATAGAGGCTGTATTATGCCCCGTATTACATAAAAAAAGCTTAACTTTGTGCGGTCCGGAAAAACAAAGCTTGATTAGATTATGAAGAAAGGAAAAGTAGACGCCCTGCTGGGTATAGTTTTCGGAGATGAAGGTAAAGGAAAAGTAGTTGACGTATTCACTCCGAAATACGATGTCGTAGCCCGTTTCGCAGGCGGACCGAATGCCGGACATACCATTATTTTCGAAGGTAAAAAATTCGTTTTACGTTCCATTCCGTCCGGTATCTTCGACAAAGATAAAGTCAATATCATCGGCAACGGTTGCGTCATCGCCCCCGATCTGTTCATGGCCGAAGCCAAAGAATTGGAGGCCGCCGGTTATCCCCTCAAGGAACGGTTGCATATCAGCAAGCGTGCCCATCTGATTCTGCCTACCCACCGCGTACTGGACCGGGCCTATGAAGCCGCAAAAGGAAAAGCCAAAGTAGGTACGACGGGAAAGGGCATAGGACCGACGTATAGCGACAAGGCAGCCCGTATCGGCTTGCGAGTCGGAGACATCGAAGACTGGTTTGAAGAAAAATATGCCATGCTTAAAGCCCGTCACGAGCAAATCCTGAAAGACATGCGCTATACGGATTACGATCTCGCGGAAGAAGAAAAACAATGGTTGGAAGGCGTGGCATATCTCCGTGAATTCCATCTGACAGACACGGAAATAGAAATCAACCGCTATTTGAAAGAAGGTCAAAACATATTGGCAGAAGGCGCCCAAGGCACGATGCTCGACATCGACCACGGCACGTATCCCTTCGTAAGCTCTTCCAATACCACCAGCGGAGGCGTTTGCACGGGACTGGGCGTAGGACCTACCGACATCGGACAGGTATTCGGCATCTTCAAGGCTTATAGCACCCGCGTAGGATCCGGACCGTTTCCGGTGGATTTGTTCGATGAAACAGGCGACACACTCCGGGAAGTAGGACATGAATATGGTGCCGTGACCGGACGTAACCGCCGTTGCGGCTGGATAGACTTAGTGGCACTGAAATACGCCATCATGGTCAACGGTGTGACGCAACTCATCATGATGAAGAGCGATGTGCTCGACGGGTTCGACACGGTCAAAGCCTGTGTGGCTTATAAGAAAGACGGAGTGATCTTGCACGATATGCCTTTTGAAACGGAAGGTTGCGAGGCCGTATATAAGGAAATGCCGGGATGGAAAGAAGACTTGTCGAAAATGACGGATGAGAGCCAATTCCCATCAGCATTCAAAAATTATGTGGACTTCCTGGAAGCCGAATTAGAAACTCCGATCACCATTCTGTCCGTAGGTCCGGACCGCGCACAGACGATCGTCAGACACCAATAATAGCCCCATTTAGTACTAAATTGCCCCTTAATTTAGGCTAAATCCGTTTCTCCGGACTTTCTCACCGGAAGGACGGGGCTTTTTTTATTATTGACGCGGGCATTTACCGTCGCTGTCGATACCCTCTTGATCTCACTACATCCATCTCACGAAGTGCGGCGGGACGAAAAAGTAAAGGGTAAGTTCTCTCCTACCCTTATTCAATGTATGTTTCAACTTAGGGATTTTCTTCTGAACGGAAGCGTCCCGTCCTAAACCCCGTTACCCCGCCCTTTCAACGCAATTCATGCCGCATGGAAGCCACATCGTCAGGATTGGCTCCCAATTCCAAAGCCTTGTCCAGGTCGGCACGGGCTTCTTTCTTCCGTTTCGTCTCGATATACAAAGACGCCCGATTGAGCACGTAGTCGCTATTCTTGGGATCCAAAGCTATGGCCTTCGTGGAATCGGCCTCGGCCGCCTCGTATTGTTTGCGCGTCTGCTCCAGACCGGCGCGGACGGCATACAGCACCGCATGATCGGGAGCGGCGGACACCATGACGTTGATCTGTTCCATCGCCTCTTGCGGACGGTTATCTTTCTCGTTCAGCAATACCAGACCGAGACGTGCATTCTCATGCGCAGGATTCAATTTGATAAGCTCCTCATAATCGGCACGCGCCTTCTTATACAAGCGCTGATCCGTATAAATATAAGCCCGCATGAACAGAGCCTCCTGCTCATCGGCTTTCCAATCCAGCACATCGCTGTAATCCGACAACGCCTTATCCTTGTTGCCGAGCTGCAAATACAAGGCCGCACGAGCCATACGCAAGGGCAACACATGAGGGGCGATGTTAAGCCCCATCGTATAGCTGTCCAAAGCTTTGTCGTACTTGCCGCGATTCTGCTGCATACGGCCGATCTGATAATAGACCATGGCGTTGGAACGCTGGGCGGGTTCTTTGTGCATAGCCTCACGAAAAAGCTTCTCCGCCTCGTCCAGACTATCTTCCGACATCGCCTCCAATGCCTGCTTCACATATTCCTTATAAGTTTGTGCCGGTGCAACCGCTACCGTCATACACACTCCGAATGTCAACATCCACTTTTTCATTTTCACTCCGTTTTCGTTCGTACAAAGAAAATCTCCGCACCGCGGTTAATCTCTCCGGACAAATATAGGCAATTAAAAAGTTTTTTGCAATCCCGACAAGGACTTTATTTCTTTTATTTCCGTATCTTTGCTCCATACGACCACTTTACGCTTCGGTTTCAGCGGTTCGCGGCGTAGCGACTACCCTATGTCAAGCACATGACCCATCCCATACCCCACGCTTTATGTCTGTGGCTCCTTCTCTTTATGCAGACGGCGTGCCACTCCTCTTTACCCGTAAGCAGACATGATCTTCCAACCCGATCGTTCACGTGGCGCGGCGACACCCTGTTCACCGCAGAAACGGGCAACAAGGCAGCCCGTATCCGTCTGAAAGAACAAAACGGAGCTTTGCAGCTGACATTGTCCCCCACGACCTCGGCCGACACCTCTTGCTCTATCATGCTGTCAGACGCAGATTCCTTATATCTGCCCGTAGGAGAAGGCAAACTGTTCTCCACGCAGGACACACTGTGGATACATCATCTGTCGGGCGAGAGCTACTCCGCCATCGCCGACCTTTCCATGCCTTTCATCGCATTCAGCAGGGGCCTGCATGCTTATGTGGTCGTTTTCGACCATCCGTGCAGGACCTGTATCCGCTGGAGCGGGAACCGCCGACTGCGCCTATCAATAAAAAGCGAGTTCGTGAGCCTCGACAGCGTCCGACAAAACCAGATGACGATCTATGCCACGACAAACTCTCCCGTGGCTGTGGCGCGTACCTATCAGGCCCATATCTTCAAACAGGACAAACACATCCGGACCCTGGTGCAGCAGGCCGAAACCCATCCGAACGTCGCCCGACTGTTCGGAGCCCCCCATTTCTATCTTTGGGACACCTCCCGG
>JAJPYK010000052.1 GCA_021205005.1 Paraprevotella sp.
CTTGTAAATAAGCACAAACCATTAAAAATCTTTCATAAAAACTCTGCATTGACGATAAAAAAAACATATATCCAAGCAGGAACTCCCAAAAAACATTAAAGCACTTGGATAATTAATGAAGTTCTACTAATTTTAAAACAAAGAAAATCGATAGTAAGATGAAACGATATGTTCTACTCCCGCTTTTATGCGGATATTTGGGGCTGGCCCAGGCCGCACAGCCTTTTAAAGGTACACTGTATGATAGTGAAAACAAGATTTTCCTCCATCTCGATTTATATGAAGAGAGCATCGAGGTTCCGGGAATGGAGATGTTCGGACCGATGAACGGTTACATGAACGGGAATTTATATGGCGTATGGACCATCACGTCATCCAAAATAGAAGACGATAAGGACGCTACGTTCCGATTGTCCAATGATTTAGGTTCAGAGACCCAGGAGGTTAAACTCACAGTAGCCAACGACTCCACTTATCTGTTGGAACAGGTAGACGGATCAGTCCTCAAAAAAGTAGTAGGCAAGAAGTTGGTCAAAATCCCCCGGGATCTGACTTTCCATCTCCGCCCGTAAAAAGAATCCAAGAGAAAAGACAGCAAAAAATCCGTGCGAAGAGGATAAAGGATGACACTCGCATCCGGTCGTCTCTCCGCACGGATCCTTTTTTCAGACTTATTCTCTCGGATCAGCTTTTCTTGAATTGAAGTCCCAGTTGCATGCCGTCATATCCGCTGGCAACATTACCGATCAGATTCAACGTGCTGTTTTGCGTCATGCTGGAGATCTTGGTCAAGAATTCAAGCAGTTTGTCTGCCTTGAAAGTGATCTGCATATCTTTGAGCTTGACCGAAAGATTCGCTGTAATCGGTTGCTTCAAGAGTCCGCTGCGATGCAAGGTGATTTCATTGTAAGTCATAGTATAATTTCCCTCCACGGTCTTGGAACCGACTCTCATCGAAAAGTTCTTGTCACCGTCGAAAGTCAGGACGACCTCACCCGGCTTGAACCCTATTTTCGTGAGATACTTTTGCAGCGTATTCTCTGCCGCACCTGTCATCAAACTGCCGCCGGCCTTTTTCAACAGATTGGATGACTCGAACACCACAGCCGGACTTTCATAGTTCCAACTGCCTTTCAAACTGGAATTCGCCACTTTGGCCGTACCGATCAGATTCTGGAATACGGAACTCAAGGCACTGCCTGTGCTCGAACTTCC
Organism: Paraprevotella sp.; assembly: GCA_021205005.1. Taxonomy (GTDB): domain Bacteria; phylum Bacteroidota; class Bacteroidia; order Bacteroidales; family Bacteroidaceae; genus Paraprevotella. The sequence goes on from JAJPYK010000052.1 coordinate 1,216, forward strand.
GGATTGCTCGGTCGTAGTTGAACTTCCCGAACCTCCCAACACATTTTTCAACAGGTTTCCCAATTGGGCCTGTGCATTGACCGTAAAAGCAAAACTCAGCCCTACCATCAATAATTTTAAACTCATTTTTTTCATTTTATCCTGTTTTTGGAATTTACTTTATCCTCATTTTCATCGTACCTTTGCGGGTATGCACAATATAAATGCCAGAAGACAACGACTGCAACGCATCTCGGCCACGTGCCAACAAGACGCCGTTCAAAGCATAAATCTCACACGAATCGTCTACTTCAGCCTCTACATCTTTAATAGCATCGGCCGGCATCTCCACATGTCCCCAATCCGAATAAGGGGAATCTTCGTAAGCATCGTCCATAGCCGATACCCGATAGGCATAAGCCGTGTATTCTCCGTTTTTAGGCGTAAAAACGTACGACGTATTCCATACGGAATCCACCCTGCATACGGGTTCTTCAGTATATGAACCTTCCTTTTTTACGCCGAAAACCTCCAATGCATAGCAGGTTGCATGTTCCACCTCCGACCAGCGAATCTCAAAACTCTGCGATGTAACCTTGCCGGGCTCCGACAAGACCGGAACATCCAGTTTCCCTTTAGGCATAAACTTGAATACGATATCGCCATTCTCCAGCTCCCGAATTTGAGTGATGGGCTGATTCATGTACACTCCCGGAAAAACCACAGCTGCCGGAATCGTCTCATCAGTCAAGGAAGTAATTCCACTCGTACCCGGATACGGCTGTCCGCTCGCCTCTTTCGATAATTCTTCGTCGCTTTGAGCATTGTAAGCACCCACATACATATTATCTGCAGGAATAAAACTCATACGCTGATGGACAAAATCCGTATTCACATGATTGGCCGTCCACGCCGAACGGTCGTAGTCTACATGCACTACCAACATGCCGTGTCCAATTCCACCCGATCTGCGATCCCAGAGAACGTCCTGATGATTCTCCAACACATAATATTCATCCGCATTGGCTTTGTTAACGATCTTATATCCTTCCCCTCCGGCTTCCAAAGGACGAAGTCTGACCGTAGTGCTTTTATCCAAAGTCCTTAACGCCCTCCAATGCAGGAAGTCACGTTCATAGGCCGTCAGTCCGCAAGGTATGTAACAACCCTCACAATACGATCCGCTATCCATCAGCTACCAATAAGACATACCCAAAGCCTTGTAATTGAGATCATATTCATCCGGGAGCCCCAAGGAGTGACATATTTCGTGGCATGCCGTACCGATACCGTCCACTTTTTTCGATGGGTATACAGTTAACAATTCGCTGCTACAAGCCGAGACGGCTATCGTAATATCGTCGATTTTAAGGGGCTCCAGATCTTCCTTAGGCCAGATTGCATTTTTAGGCGCATTCGGGGCTGTTTCGGACAAACCGGCATAAACAAAAAAAGCCAAATCCATCGTACCGTTCCCGTCATTATCGAACTTAGTTTTAAGATCGGGCCTTAGGACTATGGCCTGCTCCAAAGCCTCCTTGCAGAAATCCCCAAAATGAATGTCGATGTCGTCATCGGTGTCTTGTCCGTAATAAGCCATGGGTTTATCCAGAGTGACAGGTCCTATGACATCGAACTCCGGAAGGAACAGACTGTCGCTCTGTATAGCGAAATAATCCCTTACGGCTCCCATACTGCCTGCGCCGGTATATAATTCTCCGTTGCCCGTGCCGTTGAAATATTTATCATAGTAGGCCGTGACTTCTTCCTCCGTCGGTGCAACGGTCATCTTTAGATCACTGAAATTCACCAAAATTACCGGAATATTAGGATGACCGATAGATTTGATCGGAGCATTTTCCAACACTCCGATCCCCGCAGCACGCACGTCGCGGGTCACAGCCGTAAAATCCGACGGTTTAAGAGAAGTCACATAGAAATTCCCCGAAGCATCCTTCTTCACCACAAAACCGTCTTCATCCACATAAAAACGACCGCGTTCATCGCCGCAACAACGGATATTGCGATACGTACCGTCGCTCATCTTCGCCCGAAAGACATAAGGCCGCATCGGTACAGCATAAATTTGTAAAGTCAATCCTGCAAAAAGAAACTGACTCCAAAATCTCATACTATTTTTTTTGCAGCAAAAGTACGCATTTTATTCTTATCTTATTCACATCTGCTCTTTTTCTTCTCGTAGACCGGCTGATTTACGAAAAAACTCATTCATCCGATTCCACTGTCTCCGCATTGATCAACCCCTGCGCTTCCGCACTCAAGTGAAGCCGGTGCCGGTTGATACGTTCCCGTTCTTCCCGGGTCGCTTTCGCATACAGCTCACCGATGATTCCGTCGGCCAGTCCGATGGTAGGCACATAAATATATTCCGCACGTATGCAGTCCGCTATCGTGAGGAAAATCTCTGCTGCCGGAACAATGACGTCGGCCCGATCCGGCTTCAACCCGAAACGGTCCATGCGCTCTTCCATCGAAAGAGGCTGCAAGTTTTCATACAGCTTCTTCAACGAGTCGATCGGAAGTTTCAGTTCTTTCTTGTTTTTTTCTTCGGCCAAACGGAACAATTTATTGATATTGCCGCCGCTTCCTATGATATTGATCGGACCGTAGTTGACGTACATACCTTCCCAGTCGGCCCTTAAACCGTCTACGATACCCTCCTTCACGGCATGGTTCAAAAGACGTATCGTCCCGATGTTATAGCTCATCGAACCGACTAAATGTCCCTGACGTATCAACGTGATCTCCGTACTGCCGCCTCCCACGTCAACATACATAAAAGATTCCTCCTTGTTGGGCAACTACTCGATATGATTGCCATGCAAAATGGCGGCTTCCTCCTTCCCGTCGATCAAGTCGATATGGATACCTGTTTTTTTCTCTATTTTCCGGATAAGATCTGTCCCGTTTTTCGCGTCGCGCATCGCACTGGTAGCACATGCCCTGTAATCCACCACATCATACATACGCATCATCTGCTTGAAGCCTTTGATCATGCGCATCATCATCTCGGCCCGCTCTTTTCCGATCTTTCCTTTTGAAAACACATCGACGCCCAATCGCAGGGGGTAACGTATGAATATGACCTTTCGGAATTTCGTTTCTCCGAAAGGACTGTGGTCGATATTCTTGATCAATAAGCGCGCGGCATTCGTTCCGATATCTATCGCCGCAAAATTCATTCCGTCCGTCATGGTCGTTTCTTTTTTATTGTTGTTTCATTTCTTCTATCTGAGCCGCATAGTGGAAATACAGCCTTTCTTGCGAACGGAAAGGCTCGCTGCTGTCGGGATTCTCATACAACAGGTTCTTGCCCGTGCCGTCCACGACGCGCCCTTTCTGGTTGTCCAACAGCCCCCATTCCACTATCCGCCTCAGTTCCTTCTGAATCCGAGGATTGTAGACGGGCGCCATCACTTCGATACGGTTGTCCAGATTACGGGGCATCCAGTCGGCGCTTCCGATAAAGTAGCGTTCGTTTCCTCCGTTGCAGAAGATCAGGATACGGCTGTGCTCGAGATAACGGTCTATGATACCGTGCACGTGGATATGGTCGCTCTTCCCGGGAATGCCGGTCACTAACGAACAATTGCCGCGCACCAGCAGATCCACTTCTACGCCTTCGGCAGAAGCTTCATAGAGTTTCTTCACGATCTCTTCGTCCGTAATATGATTGATCTTCACCTTTATATAAGCATCACGATCCAGACGTTTATTTCTGATTTCGGTCTGTATCATGGCCAAGATCTGATTTTTCATCGTGTTCGGAGATACCAAAAGCTCCCTGAACTTGGCCGGCAGGAAAGGCTTTTCTATGAAACGGAACACGTTGGCCACGTCTTTCACCAAGTCGGGAGAAGCCGTCATCAACAGGCAGTCCGTATAAACCTGGGCATTACCTTCATGGAAGTTTCCCGTACCGATACAAGCGATGTGGTTGCCGCCCACCATCTCGATCCACAAAAGTTTGGAATGCACTTTCAGTCCTTCCACACCGAAAATGACGTTAATGCCGGAATCCTTCATCCGTTTGCTCCATTTGATATTGCTGGATTCATCGAAACGGGCCAGCAATTCGATGACGACAGTCACTTTCTTTCCGTTCTTGGCCGCCGCGATCAGGGCCTCCACCACTTTACTGTCCTTAGCCACACGATAGAGCGTGGTCTTGATCGATTTGACACGAGGAGAGATGGCAGCCTCACACAGCAACTGAATGTAATGATCGAACGAATGATAGGGCACGTGCAAGAAGCGATCCTCTTCGATGATCAGATCCAGCATGCTCTGCACACCCGTAAACGTGGGGAAATACAAAGGTTTCCATTGCGGATATTTCAAATCGCTGCGACCGCAACTCGGGAACGACATCAAGTCCTTGTGGTTCTGATAGCGTCCGCCCGACAAAGTCGTGTCGAACTTGTCGAGGGAGAAGTTCTGCATGATTGTCCGGAACAAATCCTTGGGCATGGCCGTATCGAAAATCACACGGATGGGGTCTCCGTTCTTACGGCTCTTGACCGCCCGCTGCACATTCTGCACCGTACCTATATCCGACTCGTTTTCCAGCTCCATCTCGGCATCTTTTGTGAATTTGAAAGAATAAGCCTCGAAGTGATCATAGTCCACACTGGCGAAGATGATGGGCAGACAATAACGTACCACATCGTCCAGATACATGATGTAGCGCATGTCATCCTCTGCCGGAAGAACCACAAAACGCCCGAACTTATCCACCGGCACCCGGATCTGCGCATAATTCTTTTTCGGTTTCTTGGCGTCGTCGTGCCAGCGCGTCAGTTTCACGGCCAGATAAATCGTGTCATCGTTTTCGTTGGCCAGTTTGTCTGCCTGCGACAACCATAAAGGGTTGGTGAAACCGGCCAGACTGTTCCTGAAATAATTCTTGATGAATATCTCTTGCTGCTCGTTCAGATGCTTTTCATCGATCACATATAGCTTCTCATCGGCCAGCTCCTTGAACAATTGTTGAACCACATACTCGAACTCCCGGTTATAGCTGTTGTTCAATTTATAAATTTCCTTGATGGTGGCCCTCGCCTCCTCTATTTGATCTTTCATCTGTTTGATGTTACTCTCGGCGATACGGGTCAGCGTAGCCATCCGCACCCGAAAGAATTCATCCAGATTGTTACTGTAGATTCCCATAAAGCCCAATCGTTCCAACAAAGGCACCGAAGGGTTCTGCGCTGCCTGAAGAATTCGATTATTAAAATACATCCATCTTAGGTCACGGGGAATCATGGGTACGGCTCCTAACATAGTACTTTTAGCTTTCATACACTCTGTCTTTTTAGTTATGGGGATACAAATATAAGAT
>JAJPYK010000178.1 GCA_021205005.1 Paraprevotella sp.
GGGCGGCTCATCTGCGGGGGCAGCGTCCTACTTCCGGGGCTGTTCTACTTGCCGGCGACGGCGCCTTGTTGGAGAAAGAGGGGCGTACGGAACTCCTTTGTATCCGCGCTGTATTCTGTACCCTGGGCGTGGTTTGCGGTCTGGCGTTCGTGGTTTGCGGCCTCTTCGGTAAGGTCTGGTTAACGGTAGTCCGTGTGGAACTCGGCCGATAATAATGACTGTTTTGCTGATTCATACTGGGACGTTCCACTCTTGTCGGACGAGCCGGCGTGTTAGTGCCCGATGGCTGCGGACCCGTGGGTGTTACAGGACGTGTGACGCGGTTGGGCGTCGGTTTTGTTTGTCCGGTCGTGGACGGCCGCAGGCCGGAATCCGTAGGACGTGTCGTGGTGGTCTGCCCCGGTCGCGTTGCCGGTCTGTTCTGTTGCGGGGGATTGTTAGGTTTTACGGGTTCGAAATGGAATCCGTTTCCCCCGTTGTTGGGCCGGGTGGTCGGAGGAGCGGACGGTCTCTTCACCGGTGAGAAATGGAATCCCGCGCCGCCGATGTTGTGCGGCGGGGTCGGCTGATGGATCGGGGGAGTGGGCCTACCGGCGATGGGACCTCTGCTGTCTCCCCTCAGTCCGCCATGCCAGGCCGGCCGCCGGTTGACGTAGAAACTCGTTCTATGCTCATTCCAGTAACGGAAGTGGCCTCCGCGATATATATTATATACTGTCGGGGGATTATAGTAGAACCTCCCCGGTGTGTAGATGATGAATACAGGCAGGAACCATCCGCCGGCTTTCCATAGGACGGGGCGGAAGAAGTAACTCGCTGCCTGAAACAGATCATATTGCCAATCATAAAGGATGAAGCGCAAATCTGCATTACGATATTCCAAGTTATTGCCCGATACGTTGCTCGCTGTCTGGATATTCATCAGGTAGTCCAGATTGATTTCATAGGCGTCATTGTATTGTTGGTCGTTAAGGTTCAGTTCATACGCCATTTTGTCAGTTAAAAATCTAGCTCGGTCTCGTGCCTCTTCGTAGGTCATGGCCTGAAGCCATGTCCATCCGAAAACGAAAACGGTAATCAGTCCTAATACTCTTTTCATATCCGTTTGTTTTTGCAGATTCGTACTCCATTCCTTTTTTACAAGTGCAAAGTTCGTTTTTTGTATGGGCATGGCGAAAGGAATTTTCCTATTCCGCGATAGGATTTTCCCTATTCTTGGATAGGGTTACGGTATGCGGGGCGTGTTCCGAAAAAAAGATGGCCGTCTCTCACGAGAAAGCCATCTTCACATTAACCTAATTTCAATAATGAAAAACAGTTCTTATTTCTTCATGCACGCTTGCATGTGTCGCTCTCTTAGTAAGAGAGCAATATGTGTGGTTATTTTTCTTATTTATAGCATATTACAATTTTGTCATTGAAGAAAAACGGGAAAGTGTTGAGCATATCGCGGAAAGAAAAAGAAATTTTTGTTTTGGAATCCCGTTGATTTTATGTAATTTTGTAGGTGAGGAACCTTCTTATTTCTCATGGTTTCTCTCTTACTAAGAGATGATCTTTTAATCCTCGTTTTTATCATCGTCTGTTTCAGGGGGAAATCTTGATTTCTGTCTCTTCGGTGTTCGTGTTTCATGCCGTTTTCATGAGCGGCATTGTCAGTTTTATTCGGATCGTTCGTTGTCGGAGGCGCGATGAGCAGAGGCAATAGCGAGTTGAGCCGGATACGTCCGATGGCGGGAATGAAAGCTATGGGGAAAGATCCTGCCGAAGGTCATAAATCAATACGTTTGCCAGATTTTTCAAACCGCTGATACTCTGAGTTTTGTCGTCATGCGGCGGACGGTTTCTCATTCTCCGCAGAAAAAAATGACGATGTCCGCAGATTGAACGGACGATCTGCGGAGATTGATCGATCGTTCTCTGCACGTCGACCTGTGCCAAGCGAATAATCTTTATTATTCATCGCGGAGACTTTAGCGTACCGATCGGGTATGAAAAAAGGAGACGGGCCTATACGGGCCTATCTCCTTCTTCTCATGCGGTGTTTTCTTTCAGATTAGTATTGGATCGTTTTTTTGTTACCTACGATGTATACGCCTTTGGCCAGCCCTGTTGTGGCTTGCGTTACGGGGACGTGGCTGCGCAGCCGGATGCCTTGTAAGTTATAGACGTCCACAAATGAGGGGGTAGGTTGGGCTAAATGGTCTGCGATTCCGTCGGTGATGTCGTCTTTGCTGAAGAGTCTGACCTGGTCTATGTACAGGCGGGTATTGTCGGCGGCGCCGACTCCGGCTGTCGTGCGCAGTCCCATACTGACCGTTACGGGTGTTGCTTCGTCCAATGTAAAGGTGCATTCGAGGTTCTCCCAATTGTTGGCGAATCTCGGATAACGGAAGATTTTCCGGTTGCCGAACGTGACGCCGCACAGGGAATAGTTTGTGTTGTTGCCGGTGGTGGTGATCACGCTGTCGCCGATGTGGCGCATCTCGTTGTTGCAGACGTATTGTGCCAGGAAGCTCAGTTTATATTCGCCCTTGGGCAGGGTGAATGTCTGGCTGATGCCGTTGCTGCCGCTGTCCCAGGAGTTCAGGATACTCAGGCAGCGCAGTCCGCATGTGTCGGCGACGGCAGGGGCCGCCATGATGCTGGCCGAGTTGCCCACATTGGATGGGGATACGCAATACATGGTGCGGCTGTAAGGCATGGAGTAGAGTACAGCGTAGTTGGAGCCTGCGTCCAGTCCGTTTTGGGGTGTCCAGCCCTGGATGGGCAGTACTTGCGGCCAACGGCTGTCGGTTGCGCTGACGGTGTTGATGTAACAGGGGTTGTAGGTTACGCCGTTCAGGGTCACGTTGCTTTCGGTGCCGTAGGTTTGGTCTTCTTCAAATCCCGGATTGACGAGAAATCGGGAGGTTACGTCCTTGAAGGTCTCCTTGTATTCTTCGCTGTTTACGGTTTCAGTGCGTATCTCTCCGTTGACGGCCCTGACGGAAACGCAAGTCCCGTCTTCAATCGTTACCGGTGCGGTCAGTTTTTTGCCGTCGGCCCAGATGACGATTTGTGCTTTCTGCAATTTGCCGCTATAATTATAGAGGTATGCTCCGCAGGAGTCGTTCTCCATCTGACGTGCGCTCAGTTGGGCTTCTTTGACAAAGATGCGGAGCGTGTTGGCTATACTGTGGTTCACGTCGCAACGGAACGTGGCCGTGGAGCCTTGGTCGGTGATGGCGGTGGTTTCGGTGAATACGGGGGCGCCGTCGGCCGTCGTGATATTCTTCAGGGTGCACGAGGTCTCGCCGAGGTAGTTGCTCAGCAACAGGTAGTGCGTACTGTCGGGGTCGCTTACGATGACGCCGTTCCAGCCTTCGGCCACTTGGTCGGTCAGGCTCCGGGTCTGAGCGGCCAATCGCGCCGTCGTGGCCGAATCCACGTTGTTATAGTAGATGATGTGACGGCGGTCTACAATGGTGCCGTTGGCGAATGTGCGTCCGTCGATGGAGTATGACGGGTAAATCTTGGACAGATAGATGGAACTGTTTAATTCGCGGTCGCCGAAGGCGATGGACTTGTCAGTTGCCGTGGTGACGATGCCCACTTCATTGTCGATGTTCACCCAATTTCCGGTGAGTTTCTTCAGTTGGCTTCCGTCTGTCTGCACGCGGCCTTTGTCATAGTATAACGTCCGTTTTTCTTTGGTGAACGGATCGGTGCTGACGGCCATCAGTCCGCCCTTTTCTTCGGTGATGGTGCCGTTGGCTTTGCCTACGACGTAGTCCATATAGACAAATGCGTTGCCCGGCGTGGAATACAGCGTGAAGTTGTTTTCCAGGCTGTTGCCGTTGGTTTGCAGCTTGCCGTTCATCGTATAGCTGTTGCCGTTGAGGTTATAGATGCCGTTGAGGGTCGGAGAGGCGTCCGTGCTCTTCCCGCTGACGGTATACCATCCCAGAATGTTTCCCGTGTTGTTGGCTTTGTAAGGTACGATGATTTTATTCTTGTCCGGCTTGTTGGAGGTTATATATCCGGTGTAGCTTTTCAGGCCGCTGCTCCAGGAGAATACGCTGAAACGGTCCGGGGTATTGGCACGTACCAGATTCTGCGACGTGAAGAGGCGTGCTTCTTCGTGCGCCCGGCTGAACTCCGTCCATGACGCCGGTTGCAGATCGGAGGTGGAGGCCATCTCGTGCATCAGATAGGTCATGAGGATGCGGTGCCCTTCTACGCCCATGCGTCGCGGTCCGATGTCGCTGTTCAGCAGCCAACTGCCGTCGTTCGTGGTGCTTTGGCGTGCCTTGATGTTCTTGTAGGCCAGATTCTCCAGCATCAGGGCGTTGGAGTCGCGCAGGAAGCAGGCGGCTGTGGCGTAGCTGGTGATTTGGTCGTAGAGGAACATGCTCCAGTCGTTGCCGTTCGGCATGGCCAGTTCTCCGTCGGCCAGAGCCAGGTAATTGAGCACGTTGTCCATCACGGCCTGATTGTTGTGCATCAGGGCGCGGGTCTGCCATTTCGGCTTCTCGCCCTGGAACAGGCGGAGTGCAAGGTATCCTTCTCCGAGTTCCTGCATCACCACGTTTTGATACGAGGTGTGGAAGTAGTTATGGTTTTGCAGCGTGTAGTCGTCGTAGAGGTTCTTTCCGATATACAAGTCTTGTATGGTCTTCTCGTCGTAATCGGGGTCGATGACCGTGGTGTTGTTCGCGTCGTCGATTTGCGAGTAGCTGTTGACGGCAAACTGACGCAGGCGGTCGAACCATTGCTGTGCCAACGGGTCGTCGGGATACAGACCGAGGGCGCACGACAGGATGTCGGCTTCCCATCCGTTTTCTTCGGCTTTCGTATCGCCGTTGTATCCAGTGGGGATGCTGCGTTGCAGTTCGTAGTTGCACTCGGCTTTGATCATATTATAGATGTATCCTTTCTGTTCGGTGTTCAGTTCCGCATCCAAGAAGTAAGACGCATAAGCCAGCGACATGGTCCATAAGGAACTTTCCCACACATAATCGCTGGAGCTCACCGAGCCCCAATATGTGTTGTCGGATGTGATCTTGAACTTATTGGCTTTATGGGTGGAATAGCCGAAGATGAGCGATTTCAGGGCCATGTCTTTCACGGTATCCCAAGTGATGCCTTGCGGTAAGGTCACCTTTCCTTGTCCGTATTTGTACAGGAAGGCGCAGATCATGGAGAAATCTGCATTGGTGCGCACGCCGTCCTCTTGACTGTTCCCCGCGCTGTTGGCTTTGAAAAATCCGCAGGCTTCGTTTTTATTGTTGGGTGCGGCACAGTCGTACCAGATGTTCCGGGCATATTGCATGGAGTTGGCCAGCATCTGCAACAGGTCTTGTTTCATGTCGGCTTCTTTCACGAAATCATTGGTAATGACACCCTCGGTAGGAGAGGTGAGCTGATCCTCCGTACCGCCTTCGATGACCGGAGCGTCGGGATCTACTTCTCCGGCTTGCAGTTCCGTCAGGGTGAAGTGATCGTATGCGATGCAACTGCCTCCGTTGCCCCAGCTCATCAGGGCCGAGATGGTGATCGGTGATTCTTTGTCGAGCACAAAAGTCAGCGTGTTTTCCGTCCATGAGGATGTGCCCATAATGCCGGTACTTCCAGCAGCGCAAATCACAGTAGCCTTGTCCAAAGCCCGGTTGTCGCTGTTGCTGACCGTCACGACGGCACTTGAGGCGGCGTTGTTGGCGCAGAAAGCTTTGCTGAAAAATTTCAGTTCGTATTTTCCTGCCGGCAGTGCGGCTTTCGTGGTCTGGTGCATTTCCGAACTTGCGCTTCCCCATCCGAAGCGTTGGTAATAAGCAAATTCGCCGTCGGCTGCGGCAGTCTTACCGAAGTTGTTGTCGGTCGAGCATTCGGCATTGATGAGTAGGGCTTTTTCAGGATTGGTAGCTGTCCATCCTTTGGGGGAAAGATTCCATCCTCGGAGTCCTTCATCTCCTTCGCTTACTGCGTAGTTCGAGTTCAATGTGCAGTCTACGGCATCCTCATCGAACGAGGGATTGGCGAGATAAGCGGACGTGACGTCCTCCTTTCCTTGCACCGCCGCGCAATAAATCATTAGGTTACAAATGGCTAAGATAGTTTTTTTCATGATCTTATTTATTTAGGTAAATGAGAGATATGATTTTCAAGCGTCAAAGATACAATTAAAGTGTGCGCGCACAAAAGATATCGAGAGTTAAATGATAAAAAGTTTCTGTATTGTTTTATATAATATAAAAAACAGGCGGGGCATTGCAAAACTCTGCAGGAATGACTAATTTTACAAAAGAAAAAAACAGAGACTCTATGGATTTGGTACAGCGATTTTTGAAATATGTGGGTTTCGATACCCAGTCGAGTGAAGAGGGAACGGGATGTCCGAGTACGGAGAAACAGATGGTATTTGCCCGTTATTTGGAGAAAGAGCTGAAGGAAATCGGTCTTCAAGACGTT
>JAJPYK010000295.1 GCA_021205005.1 Paraprevotella sp.
TGGGCGTCTTATTGCTGGCGTTTGATGGACATCGTGATCAAGGGAGACCAACTGACGCATAAGATTCTCGACGAACTGGAGACTACTTTCATCACTCCGCTCGATCGTGAGGACCTCAATTCGTTGGCTTCGAGCATGGACGACATGATAGACGGCATCAACAGCTGTGCCAAGCGTATCCACATTTACAATCCCCGTTCGTTGGGAGAAGGCGCCAAGGAGCTGTGCGGCTTTATTGTGAAAGAAGCTTCGTACATCAGTAAGTCTGTGGACGAATTGGAGGCATTCCGGAAAAATCCGTTGGCTTTGAGAGAATATTGCGCGGAGCTGGACGAGGTGGAGAACCAGGCCGATGATGTATATGATTTTTTTGTCAAGAAGCTTTTTGAAGAGGAAATGGATTGCATCGAACTGATCAAGGTTAAGGAAATCTTGCAAGAAATGGATCGGGCGATCGATGCGGCCGCAAACGTGGGGAAGATTTTAGAGAATGTGATTGTGAAATACGCTTAAATGCCGATCGGAGAGTATGGAATTATTAGTGATTATCATCGTGCTGTCCCTTTTATTCGATTTTATCAACGGGTTTCACGATGCTGCCAATTCGATAGCTACCACCGTATCTACGAAAGTGCTCACGCCTTTTCAGGCTGTGGTGTGGGCGGCTGCCTTTAACTTTGTGGCATTTTTTATCGCCAAACATATCATCGGCGGTTTCGGCATTGCCAATACGGTGTCGAAAACGGTGATAGAAGAATACATCACTCTGCCGATTATCCTCGCCGGTGTAATCGCTGCGGTGTTGTGGAACTTGTTTACGTGGTGGAGGGGCATTCCCTCTTCTTCTTCCCATACGCTCATCGGGGGATTTGCCGGAGCGGCCATTATGGCCAGCGGTTTCGGTTCCATACAGTTGGACATCATCCTGAAAATCGCGGCTTTTATCTTTTTGGCTCCTTTGATCGGCATGGCCGTGGCTTTGGTATTCACGCTGCTGGTGTTGCGTTTATGCCGTAAGGCGCATCCTCATACGGCCGAGACTTGGTTTAAACGGTTGCAATTGGTGTCGTCGGCATTGTTCAGTGTGGGGCACGGTCTGAACGATTCGCAAAAGGTGATGGGTATTATCGCCGCGGCCATGATCGCAGGGCATTCTCAGGGCCTGACCCTGGGCATACACAGTATCGACGATCTGCCGGATTGGGTCCCTTTTGCCTGTTTCACGGCCATCTCGTTGGGCACTATGTCCGGCGGTTGGAAGATCGTGCGGACAATGGGTACGCGCATCACGAAAGTGACGCCTTTCGAGGGGGTGATTGCGGAGACGGCCGGTGCCTTTACCCTTTATCTGACCGAATATCTGAAGATTCCGGTGAGCACTACGCATACGATTACCGGCGCTATCATCGGAGTGGGGGCTACCAAACGTCTTTCGGCCGTGAGATGGGGAGTGACGCGCAGTCTGATGACTGCGTGGGTGTTGACCATTCCCGTCAGCGGTCTGCTGGCTGCCGCCATTTACTGGCTTTTGAATTTGTTGGGAAAGGTATGTTAGGAAATCAGGAGGGTGTGTCATAAATCAAAAAGCACTTTGAAAAAGTAATAATCAGAAACTTCATTCAATAAAAACAACCATATAGAGCTTCGTGGAGAGCTTTATAAGGTTGTTTTTGCTTAGTTCAACGGAGGATACTTACAGATTATAAGTTGTCAATCTCAAAATTTGAATTATGACACACCCTCCTGTCGTAAGAGGTTTGCAGTATGGCCTTTCCTTTTTCTTCGCGTAGGGGAGAGGGAGCAGGATCGTTGTACACGGCCTTGCGGGCGGCGTTGTCGAAAATGGTCACGCCCGTGCTGTCTTTGAACATAAATCCGTCGCTATATGTGGAATAGACGAACGGATATACGTAATCCTTAGAGAAAATATTGCGGCTATAGAGGAAATCCATGTGCGGCAGGCCGAGTTGTCCCAACAGGGTGGCAGCCATGTCGCTCTGGTTCATCAGCGTATGGATGACTTCCGGCGATTTTATCGCACCGCCCAGCCAGAGCATGGGGATGTGGTAGAACGTAGGCGAAGTGACGTTGAATGTCGGTGAACAGCCGTGGTCGGGCAGGCAGATCACGACCAGATTGTTCCATACGGGCTGGTTTTTGAGCTTGTCGATGAACTCTCCCAGGCAGTGGTCGGTATAAGCAAACGAGTTCGCCCGTTTGTCTTTCAACCGGTGATAGGGTACTTCAACCGGTTCGTGGCTGCTTAACGTCAGGAAGCCCGTGTGCCAAAGCTCATTGGCGGGGCGTTCTTTGATCATCTCGTACAGGCGTTTGAACGTGTATTCGTCATGTGCACCCCACGAACTCGACGTGCGTTCTTTCAGGCTGAAGTCCACATCGCTTGTCAAGTGCTGGTAGCCTGTGGTGTTGAAGAAACTTCTCATGTTGGTGAAATCAATGTAGCCGCCGTACAGGAAGTCCGTCTGGTACCCGCTGGCTTTCAGCGTGCGTGCGAGCCTGGGTAAGGTTCTCGATTTGGACGGGAGCTTCATGATGGAGGTGGAGGGGTAGCTGATATGTCCGCTCAGCGTGCTTACCAGTCCGCGGTCGGTACGGAAGCTGTTGGCGTAGATGTTATCGAAGAATATGCCTTCTTTGATGAGACGGCTGAGGTTTGGATAAACGTCTTTGGCTCCGCCGAGTTCCTCCACGTAACCGCCTCCGAAGCCTTCCATAATGATGATCAGCACATCGGGCCGGAGGGTGTTGAGCAAGGGGCGTTCGCAATCTTCCGTCAGGGCGGGGTATAGCGGCTTGTAGACCTTTTCCCGTTCTTTTTCATCCAGATAGTTGTATTTGGCGGCAAAGTTTTCGGACTTGCTCCATGAGTACATCAGATTGAACGCCGGGTTGATGGCGGCGTGATTCAGGTAGGTGTCTTCGCTGAAATAGGCATTGCCTATGTTCATGGTGGAGCGTCCCACACCGCCTCGGATGCCCAGAAAGATCAGGCCGCCGAGGAGGATTTGTGCCAGATTGCAGAATACTATCTTACGGTTGAGAGGAATCGGCGTGAAGCTGCGGGGCGTAAGACGTATGCAACCCCAAGAAAAGAATATGGAGAAAACGGCCACCAGCAATAAACGGACGACTACGTAGCCGGCAGAAACGCTGGCCACGACCTGTCGGGGCGAGTCTAAATAATTAAAGACGGTGGCGTCTAACTTGAATTTCCAGAAAGAATATAAGGATGAGTCGGCGATGCAAATCAACGACAGCAGGACGGCTATAAGGATGAAGTAGGGGCGTAGTATGGTTTTGGGACGGATCCCTTTGAACCAGATACTGAGCCATACGACCAGGAACGGAAGGATGATGAGGTAGCCGGTGGTGGCTGTGTCTAATCCTAATCCGTGCAGAATGACCTGGCACAAGTCGTATCCCGACAGCGGTTCGTTGACATAGGTGAAGATAAGTTTCTGCAAAATGAAGAACAGCAGAAAGCTTACAAATAGTTTGATCAGATAGTTGATCCGTGGTTTCATTTTATCTTCGTTTATTGATCTGAAAAAATATCGTGCTATTTTCTGCCGAAGTCGGCCGGAACTTCTCCCCATCGTTCTGTCTCCCATTTATGAATGGGGGTGTCGTAAGGATGTGTCCTCAACCACGTTTCGGCACGTTCGATCATCCGGAACAGGTCTTCGGTCCGTGGGTTGCGTTCCAGTTTGGTCTTGCAGCGTTTCTGTTTTACCCAACTGATAGCGTTGCGGCTGTCCGAATAGATGGGCATTTGGATGTTTTTCTGTTTCAGCAGGGCCAGCGCATGCACGATGGCCAGAAACTCGCCGATGTTGTTTGTGCCGTAAACCGGGCCGAAATGGAAAATGGTTTCTCCCGTACGGAGATACACGCCGCGGTATTCCATCGGGCCGGGATTGCCGCTGCATGCGGCATCGACAGCCAAAGCCTCGGCTTGTACTTCTGCGGGGAGCGGTAGAACCGTGTCTTTTCGGTCGTGCGGGACGTCAGCCAGTTGACCGGTGCGGGGTACGGAGGTGGGTTTCGCTTTCTTTTGCAGGTAGGCATAAGGAGAAGAGGCGTAGGCTTTTTCAGCTTCTTCTCTGCTGTCGAATGATTTGTAGACAGCACCTTTTACGCCGTTGATTTGCAGTTGGCAGTCGGCCCATGAGCTGTAAACTCCCGGGCTGACTCCATTCCAAACCACATAAAACTTCCGTTTTCCCATCGGACGTATGCTTTTACATGCGTTCGGGGACCTCGATGCCCAGCAGCCCCATGCCTGTGCGGATGATTTTGCTGACTTCGGCCGAGAGGACCAGACGGAATATTTTCTTGTCTTCGTTTTCTTCGTGCAGAATGCTGAAGTCGTGATAGAACTGATTGTATTCCTTCACCAGGTCGTAACAGTAATTGGCGATGCAGCTCGGATTATAGTCGTTGCCTGCCTGCTTGACCACATTGGGGAAGTCGGCCATCATCTGGATGAGGCTGGTTTCTTTTTCGTTCACTTCCGTGCGTAGAGGCAGAGCGTCCGGAATGGTTATACCGGCTTCGGCCGCCTTGCGCAGGATGGAACGGATACGGGCATAGGTGTATTGGATGAATGGACCTGTATTTCCGTTGAAGTCAATGCTTTCGGCCGGATTGAAGAGCATGTTCTTGCGGGCGTCCACTTTCAGGATAAAGTATTTCAGCGCACCCAGACCTACTATTCGGGCGATTTCGTCGGCCTCTTCTTCGCTCAGGTCGGTCAGTTTGTTGATTTTGTCTTCCGACATTTTTCTTGCGCTGCTGATCATTTCGCTGATCAGATCGTCGGCATCGACTACCGTACCTTCGCGGCTTTTCATCTTTCCGTTGGGCAGTTCCACCATGCCGTAGGAAAAGTGTACGAGACCTTTTCCCCACTCAAAGCCGAGTTTGTCCAAGAGGATGGATAATACCTGGAAGTGATAGTTCTGTTCGTTGCCCACCACATAAATCATTTTGTCGATGGGATAATCGCGGAAACGCAGTTTGGCCGTACCGATGTCTTGCGTCATATAGACCGATGTACCGTCGGCACGGAGCAAGAGTTTCTCGTCCAATCCTTCCGGTGTCAGGTCTGCCCATACGGATCCGTCAGCTTTACGGAAGAAGAGTCCTTTCTCCAGTCCCTCCATCACTTTCTCTTTTCCTTCGAGATAGGTGTCCGATTCATAATAGATCTTATCGAAACTTACGCCGAGAGCCTTGTAGGTCACATCGAATCCGGCGTATACCCACTCGTTCATTTTTCTCCATAGAGCACGGATTTCAGGGTCGTTATGCTCCCATTTCACCAGCATCTCGCGGGCTTCTTTGATGAGCGGGGCCTCGTTTTTGGCTTCTTCTTCGCTCATGCCTTGTTTCATCAGCTCCTGAATCTGTGCTTTATAATGCTTGTCGAAAGCCACATAGTAGTCACCGATGAGATGGTCGCCTTTGATGCCGGTGCTTTCAGGTGTTGCACCGTGGCCGTATTTCAGCCACGCCAACATGCTTTTGCAAATATGTATGCCGCGGTCGTTTACGATATTGGTCTTGACCACCCGATTTCCGTTGGCTGCCATGATGTTGGCCAGGGCGCAACCTAACAGGTTATTGCGCACATGTCCTAAGTGCAAGGGCTTGTTGGTATTGGGTGAAGAATACTCGATCATGACCAACGGGGATTTTTCCGTAGCCGTTGTCAGTCCGAAGTGCTTGTTTTCGTGGATGTCGTTGAGCAGTCCGACCCAGCTTTCCTGAGAGATGATAAGATTGAGAAAGCCTTTGACTACGTTGAAATCGCCTACGACGCTGGGATTTTTTTTTTTAAAATATTCGCCGAGGTCCCGTGCAGTGTCTTCCGGCTTCTTGTGAGAGATTTTCAGGAAGGGGAAGACGACTACGGTCAGATGTCCCTCAAATTCCTTTTTCGTCTTTTGAAGTTGTACGGTTTCTGGGGCGATGTCTTGTCCGTATAAAGTCTTGATGCCGGAAATTACGACCGATACGATTTTGTTTTCTAATTCCATAACCTTTTTTTACCTGTCATTCAGGTTGCAAAGTTACATAATAAAAGGGAGAAGCAAAAGTATGTTTCTCCCTTTTTCCAGATAATTAGCTTATTCCGATTACTGAAGTGCATCTGTCAATTCCGCACCAGCCTTGAATTTTGCTATTTTTTTTGCAGAGATGGTGATCTGTTCTTTGGTTCTCGGGTTAATGCCTGTGCGGCTGGGACGTTCGCTTACAGAGAATGTTCCGAAGCCGATGAGCGCAATTTTGTCACCTTTCTTTAATGCTTCTGAGATTACGTCGATAGTTGCGTCTAAAGCTTTTTTGGCGTCTGCTTTGCTCAAGCCTGTGTTTTCTGCCACGGCATTGATAAGTTCTGTTTTGTTCATTTGATG
>JAJPYK010000054.1 GCA_021205005.1 Paraprevotella sp.
CTACTACACGCAGATACAGTCCATCAACCGTCTCTTCACCAATCAGGGAGAGATTGCAGCCGGCAGCCAGAAAGAACTCATATTGGGCGAAGCTCACTTCGTCCGTGCCGACTACTATTATCTCTTATGGCGGCAGTACGGCGGCGTGATGCTTATCGACGAACCTTTCGACCCGCTCAATGACGGCAAGAAATTCCCTCGCGCCTCCTACGAACAGATGGTAGACGCCATCGTAGAGGATACCCGGGCAGCGTCTCAGATTCTGCCCGTGGAATACGAAAGCACCGACGTAGGCCGCGTAACCAAGGGAGCCGCCCTGACCCTCATGGCCAAGACCTATTTATGGGCTTCGAGCGCAGTGTTCCAGAACAAGGATAAGAGTTATTTAGGCTTCACCGACGACCGTTCCGCAGCCATGCTCGACTCTGCCAAGGTCGCCTACGAGAACGTCATCGGCATGAACCACTATCAACTCATCCCTATCAGCGGCACGACGCTGGAAGAGATCAAACAGGAATACCGCAAGATCTTCCTCACCAAGAATAGCCAGGAGTCGATTCTCGAAGTGCAGCACTCCGACGACGGCAACTATGATACCGGCTTCGGACACAAACTTGACCGCGACGCTGCCGCCCCGTATTTCACCGGTACCACGGCCGCATACACCCCGACGCAGAATCATGTGGATGAGTACGGCATGCAGCCGGGTTACACCTATAACGCGCAAAAGCCTTACGAGGGACGCGACTACCGCTTCTATGCCAACATCCTCTACGACGGCTCCACCTACAACGGACATGTGATGGACATCCACTACACCCGCACCGGCAATACGGAAACGGCCGGAGTGGATCTGAAACCTTACGGCACCTCGACCACCGCCGCCGTCACCCGCACAGGCTACTACATGGGCAAGTTCGTTAACGAACAACAGCAAATCAACAACGACGAGACATACGCCAGCAACCAAGACTATATCATCTGGCGTTATGCCGAAATCCTTCTGGACTATGCCGAAGTGATGTTCCGCTTAGGCGACACGCAGACGGCACTCCAGGAAGTGAATGCCATCCGCCAACGCGTGCACATGGACGCTCTGCCCTCGCTCACGTGGGATCAACTGGTGAACGAACGCCGCGTGGAACTGGCTTTCGAGGAAAGTACCTATTGGGACATCCTGCGCTGGGGAGAGGCCGAAGATAAGCTGAACGGTTCCACGAACCCCATCAAAGCCATGAAAGTGACGATAAGAGGCAATGACACGACGTATGTCGTCAGCAATATGGACCGTTTTCCCGGGCGCGTCCGCAGATTCCAGTCCAAGCAGTATAACCTGCCCATACCTTGGGACGAAATCCGTTACCACGGCATAGAACAAAATCCGGAGTGGGAAGAAGTATAAACGACAAATGTATAATCGATCAATACTAAAAAGAAAAAAAGTATGAAAAAGACAATCAGTACCTTATTTTTAGGATTGGCTTGCGCACTCGGTGCACAGGCTCAAGAGTACAACCTGTTTGCCGATGTCGATGCCGACGGCTGGCTCTGGTTCGACTCACAAGAGAAAATAGACAAGTATGTGGGCATTTGCGATGAGGAAAACTATAAAGTAGACCCGAACGGCAAGCCCATCCAATTGGTATATGCCGACATTATGCCCGACTATCCGGAAACCACGGCCGACCCGTTCTGGGAAGGCGCAGGAGCCGACGGTGAGATCGGAGGCGAAGGTTACCGCACAGGAGCGCTCATCACGGCCCCGGCCTCAGCCAGCATGTCTCCCAACGGCGGCGGCTTCGTAGTGCTCATGCCTTCCTGCACCAGCTATTCCATCTGTCTGTCTCGTGAAGGAAGTACGGAGGTGCGCATGATGGCATCCAAGGATGTCAATACTCCTTTCACAAACTACGACGTGATCACCGCAGCCTATGCCCTCGTGCTCAAACCCTTATTCCGGGGCGGCATTTATACCTGGAGTGGCATTGAGACACTGACCAACGGAAACGATGGTGCTTACGCCCTCAAATCCGATCAGCCGATCTATGCCTACTTCCAATCGCTGACGGCCGATCCCATCTACATCCACGGCATCCGCGTAACGACTCCGACCAACAGCACCATGGCGATCAAGGAAACTCAGGCCAAGACCAGCCATATCTTCTTCGAAGGCAACCGCGTGGTGCTCAATGAAGCCGCACGCATCCAGGTGTACGGCACGGACGGCATGAAGATGGCCGACAGCTACACCGACCAAATGGATCTGTCGAATCTGCCGAACGGCATCTACATCGTGAAAGCCGGCGACAGCACCCGCAAAATCGCCATACAATAAGACGGATTTTTCCGATTCTGAGACACTGAAAAAAATGAGGGTGTGTCATAATTCAAATTTTGAGATTGACAACTTATAATCTGTAAGTATCCTCCGTTGAACTAAGCAAAAACAACCTTATAAAGCTCTCCACGAAGCTCTATATGGTTGTTTTTATTGAATGAAGTTTCTGATTATTACTTTTTCAAAGTGCTTTTTGAATTATGACACACCCTCATTTTTTTATTTTTCTGCGGAGATCGGCGCGTCATTCTGCGGAAGAAAAAACGCTGTTTTCCAAACACCTCATTATCAATCATCTGAAAATACGGAAAAGAAAAACCGTATCAACCGTTTTTCCTGACACAATCCCGCAAGACCAGCAGCCCCTCAGGCCCCATATTGAACAAGAGATCGGCCACACTCAGGTTGGGAAGAAAACCCAGACGGTCGCGGAATACCTGATAATAAGGACGGGGACGAAAGCGGAATCGCTCCATTCAGGCACTTTGGGGCTTATGGGCGTCCGGAAATCATCCGCCGACACCGTCCCCCCATCCTTATGGGTTATCGAGCCATATAAGGCCGTTTGAGACACTTTAGGGTGTAAATCCAATAGTTCGCACACCTTGGCCCGTATGGCTTCGTTAAAATCAAAAAGAAAGTCCCATTTCCGCGTATAAAAAGGCTGGAAGTCGTCGGCATAGTACTCGAAGAAAGCACTGTTGCGGTAGGCACTCTCCAAAGCGTTCCAATGCAGGTGACGCCAGTTTCCGTGGTCGGAGATGCGGATGTCTTTCATCGGACATTTGTCCGTCTCAGGCTTCACCACAGGCACCGTAAGGGCCAACACGCCCGAAGGTCCGGCCACCAGACAACGGTTGCGGTAGGTCTGTTTGACATAATGTTCATACGCCTCCACCCACACTTCGGGATAGGCATACAGTTTGGCATAGTACTGCACAGGCCCCCAATAGGCCGAAGAAAGCAGCGCAACGGTCTTCATCTCCTCACGGTTTCAAGTTTTCACGGCTTACCTCCATCATCATGCGCCCTCCGCGCAAAGGGGCATACCACGGCGCTATCGGATCGACAGAATAGATCACATGCCCCAAACGCCCGATGAGATAAGTATCGGGCACAAAACCGAACGTACGCGAATCATCGGGATTATGCCTGTTGGCCGACGACATCCAATAGTAGTCGTGCCGGAAACGATAGCCTTTCACCGGACGCCCTTCCACGCACAGAACGCCCGAAACCACCGAAGCATGCTTGCCTTCGTGCAGACTGATCGTATGGGCGTACCACAGCGCATTGTCGGACGTGACAGATTGCCACACATTCCGGCGAGGCAATTCCAACTTGCGGCAAGCCTGCCGTCCCGCAGGACGACGCAAAGATACGTTTCCCACGCTGTCGATCCACAGGCTGTCGCCCGGAGCCGCATAACAGAATCCCACGAATACATCGCGCTCGTCTGCCGGCTTACTTCCTCCGTCGCCGAGCGTAGGGTCGTTGAAAGCCGCCCATTCTCCCCGTGTCATCGGTCGGGCTCCCCAACGAACATAGCCCCACCATCGCATCGGCAGGAGACGAAACCCGTAAGCCCACTTATTTACGCTTACTCTATCGCCGTTACAAAAGACCGGACTTCCACCGTCTCCAGGAATCTCGATGAGCGAGACACCGCACAGCCGGATACAGACCACCGCAAGAGCAGCAGCCAGCCCTACGGCCCATGTTCGCCCAGTCTTTTTCGACATGCAAATGTTTTATTTGATATGGTCCACCCATCGGAACATGCGGTTCCAGCGTACATGACCGTCGCCCCAACCGCGGTCTTTGTCCAACGACAGCCAAATCAAGATGGGCTTGCCCACGATATGGTCTTCGGGTACGAATCCCCAGTAACGCGAATCGGCTGAATTGTGCCGGTTGTCGCCCTGCATCCAATAGTAATCCATTTTGAAAGTATAGCTGTCGGCCCGCTTCCCGTTGATGAAGATCTGCCCGTTCTTGACTTGCAGGTCGTTATGCTCGTACACACGGATAGGACGTTCGTATATGGCAATATTGTCCATCGTCAGCCGGATGCTCTTGCCCTTGGCCGGAATCCATATCGGCCCGTAATTATCGCGCGTCCAACCCGTCCATGCATTGAGGGGATACAGTCCGTCGGGTATGGAATTCGCACTGTCGAATTCAATCGAATCCACAATGTTCTTGCAGGCCTTCAGGCGTTCGTAAGCCTGACGGGCAAGCGGCATCGTCCCCGTAGAAGCCAGTGAAGACAGGTCTTCTCCGCTGATACCCAATTCACGCACCAATTCGTCCGGAATATCCTGTTTCAGCCGTACACGGTAGTTGTATTGCACATGATCCGGTTCTTTATTCGGCTTTCCGTCGAGATACACGATGTGATCCTTGATATGAAGGGTCTGTCCGGGCAGGCCGACGCACCGCTTCACGTAATTCTCCCTACGATCCACCGGACGCCACATCACCCCTCCGAACACTTGCGGATTCTGATCGATATACCGTCGTCCCATGGCATAGAGCTGCGCAAAAAAGTCGCGCTGCTGCTGACGGGTGAGCGAGTCCAAAGGCGGATATCCGCCGTGCTCTTGCGTATACTGTTGTCCGCCCAATCCGTAGGCAATGGCATAGAAATCCATATTCTGATATTCGGGATTTACCGTCACCGTATCGCCTGAAGGATAATTGAACACCACGATGTCGTTCAACTGCACACGGCCTCCCGGCACACGTTCGTACTTCCACTGCGGCCATTCTATATACGACCGGCATCCGATTACCGGTAAGGTATGCTGGGTCAAGGGCATCGACAGCGGCGTCTGCGGTTTACGCGGCCCATAGCTCATCTTGCTCACGAACAAATAATCGCCCACCAAAAGCGACTTCTCGAGCGAGGAAGAAGGTATGGTATAGTTCTGGAAAAAGTAAATATTGACAAAGTAAACAGCCACCAAGGCAAACACGATGGCATCCACCCAGCTCATCACGGTGCGCGTCACGGCGTTGTCGGAATCCTTCCACCACGTCCAACGGATGCGTTTCGTGATATAAACGTCATAAATGAATGGGAGTACGATCAATCCCCACCAGCTTTTCACCCAAACCAGGAAAGCCAGATAAAGGAGTACGACCACGATCATCTTGACCCATTGTGCCCGGGTAGGCTTCTGTCTTATCTTCTTCATGTTAATGTGCTTTGTGTGTCCCGAATGTCGAACGGGAGCAGATTAAATTTGAAACAAATCCTCCATCGTGAGCCATCCCTCGTGAGTCGCGGTGAATTCTGCGGCCAATACGGCACCCAGCGCAAAGCCTTTGCGGTTATGTGCCTCATGAGTGATCATGATGCGGTCGGCCTCGCTATCGTAAATGACGGTATGCGTACCCGGCACTTCCCCGCGACGCACGCTGTCGATGCGCAACGTATCGGCCGGACAATGGTCAGATCCGCTCACCGTTCCGTCGGGAGCGGTGAAAGTTCCCTTGGCCCAATGCGCCTTTCGCCCGATGCCGTCCATGATGCCTTCGGCCAAAGTGATGGCCGTTCCGCTGGGCGCATCCAATTTATGCACGTGATGTATCTCTTCCATATGCACATCATAACCGGGAAAACGGGCCA
This sequence comes from Paraprevotella sp., assembly GCA_021205005.1. Taxonomy (GTDB): domain Bacteria; phylum Bacteroidota; class Bacteroidia; order Bacteroidales; family Bacteroidaceae; genus Paraprevotella. The sequence goes on from JAJPYK010000054.1 coordinate 5,973, forward strand.
TAATGCGGGCCAAATACTTGTTTACGGCACTGAAAATGGCCACTCCGAGACTAAAGTTACTGCTCCAGAACTGCGTCTGCCCTTGCTCGCGGCACAGGCGTCGCATCTCTTCGCCGTAACGGTCGATCCACCCGGTGGAGCCCGACACCACTTTCACGTGATGGGCAAAGGCACGAAGACAGTTGTCATAAGCCGTCTGCGGTGTGGTAAACTCAATAGCCACGTCGGCGCTTTTGAAGGCTTCCGAATCGAAATCTTGGTGATTGTCTATGTCGATGATGCTCACAATCTCATGGCCTCTTTCCAGAGCGATTTGCTCTATCATGTGACCCCTCTTACCGTAGCCTATTAACGCGATTTTCATATTTTTCAAAATGTACAGTGATATTTTTATGCGCAAAGATAGAAATTTAACTTCAAATTCAATACTTT
>JAJPYK010000194.1 GCA_021205005.1 Paraprevotella sp.
CCGACGATAAACTATGAAAAAAGGTTGTGCCAACGTTTTGACACAACCTCTTTTTATGACCAAGGCGGGTTAAAATTCCGATAAAGCAAGAACGCGTTTTATACAAAGTTTTAACCCCAAAAAGAAACACTGCAAAAGCGATGCACCGCAAAAAAACGACACACACGTTCGGATAGATATCATTGGCGTTCATCGTATATTCCGATCTCATGTAATGACATGGATTCTTTGGAGGGAGTGAAAACGACTTTAACCCGATTACCCCAGACTTCGTCGAAACGATGCACTTTGACCTTACCGGACTGAGGCTGTACAGAAAGCTCAGTCCACGCCCCATCTTTCTGATAAAACAAGCGATAGCTGCTGAAACTTTCATTCTGATCCACTAACGTAATCATATTGAATGGACGCATACGACCCAGATCCACTTCAAACCAAGGCTCCTTTACCCGCTTATTGGACTGCCATGCCGACCCGAAATTATCATCATTCCCGAAGGCCATGATAGAACCGTCGTTGCTCCAACTGGAGTATGCCGGACGGTGCTTGGCGATGTTCTCGGCGGTTATAGGACGTTCGTAAGTTCCTAATGCCATATCAGACCCCTCCTTGCCTTTCCATAACTGCCCGATCTTTTTCAACGCCTGACGAGCATTTCCGTCTATCAGTCCGTCGCGATTGGGCGATACGTTCAGAATAAACGTACAATAAGCTTGGTTGAACGGTATCAGATTCTCATCGACAATCCATTCCGGAGACTTGACGTCCGTAGAAGGGAAGTCGCTTTTCCAGAACCAGGAAGAGCTCAGCGGCAGACAGGAAAGAGCCGGCAACCGGTTGGTGTCTTTTGAAATATGCTGTCCCGCATTCTGCTCAAACGATTTAATATCGGTATAGAACAAGGCATCCTGAGGATACTTGGCCGCATTCAAATCCATCACGAGGCAATCCGGCTGAAGCTGTTTGATGAAATGATAGATGTCGTCGAAAGGAACTTCCTCGTAAGAAATTCTCGACCATGGAGCGTCCCATCCGTCGATGATGAGAGCCGATATGGGACCATATTGGGTCAACAAATCCCTGAGTTGGCTTTTTATCATTTCGATATGACTGGGCTGTATAAGTCCCGGACGCAAGCGATGATGCGTGTCGAGTCTGGAATAATAAAGCATGACGTCCAGACCCTTTTTACGGAATGCGTCAGTATACTCTTTCACGATGTCCCGTTTCAACGGACTGTTCATGACATTATAGTCCGTGGTTTTCGTATCCCAAATGCAGAACCCGCTGTGATGCTTCGTCGTAAGGCATCCGAAACGCATGCCGGCTTCTACGGCGGCATCGGCCCACTGGTTGCAATCCAGTTTTCGAGGATAGAAATCTTGGCCCGGCATATCGGGATCGGGCCAATCTTCATCGGCAAAGGTCGGCATATTGAAATGGATAAACATGCCGAACTTCTCATTGACAAACTTCTGCTGAATCTCCCGCAGGCGGTCTCCCGCAAACGCAGATGTGACGACCCATCCGAAAAGTGCCGTCGCGATGATCTTAAAGTACGAACGCATAAAAAGCTTTTAAATTGATGATGTGTTTTAGATGTCATCGCAAAGATATCTACATTGTCTCCTTCCACACGGAAATAGTGCATCAAATTATAGGAGAAACAAACCAATCCCTACTGCGCCCGTCTCCGAATCGACCTTCTCTCTCCCGATAGACCGAATAAAAAAGCGGGGATTATCCGATAGATAAAATCCCCGCTCCTGAAAGCATTTCCTCATTCCGCCGTAGCCGGACGGAACAAAGGGCTTATTTCACCAAGAACTTCTTGCCCTTGACGATGTACAATCCCTTGTCCAAACCGTCCAAAGCCTTTTCGCTGCGCACGGCCCGACGAACCAAACGACCGTCGATCGTATAGACGTCGACAGGACCGTCGGAAGCCTCGTCTGTCACGGAAGAGACGCCGCTGTCGCTGTCGGTATTCAAGTAAAGCACAACCGGCTCCTGCGTACCGAGCTTGTAACAAGCAAATCGAGGTGCACCCGCATTATAACGAATGGCACGATTCGTATAGGCATTGTTGACAATCTGTGCCTCGTCTCCGCTCAAGGTCACGGTCCACTTGGCTTGGGCATCATCGGCCTGAGAAGAGCTGTTCAGCTTATTGTCGTCCACAGTCAAAGAGAGATAGCCCTCCTCCGCAGCATCATAAAGCGTATAGGCGCCTGCCTGACCGCCAAGTACCAACTGATAAGGCAACCCTTCGTTATCAACCTCCGTACGAATCTCGTCCGCACTGATGGATACCTCGCTGTAACTACGATAATTATTCGCCATAGCTCCCAATGCCATACCTTTGCTTTCGCACACGACGATATAACGACGACCAACCTGCAAATCGGCATCGGAAGTCACTTTGCGGAACGTCTGCTCACCGCCGACCGGCAGATCGCTGATCAAAGAGTATGTAGCGTTGACGGTGACACTGGTCTTCGTGCCCCACAGGGTATAAGCTTCGATGGTGGTAGGCCCGTCGATCGGAATCTGTACCGGCGACTCTTCCGTATACTGATCACCTCCGTTCACGGAATACACAATATAAGCATCGGACGTGGTCGTGCTGATCGTGACGACCGTACCGTCGGCCACCACACCGGGTTCCGGACTGAAGACCGGCGCAGCCACCACATCCCCTGCAGGAGGCATTTCGCCACCGCCTTCATAATGTTCGGGATCGAAAGCCTCATCTTTCTTATTGCCCCACACATACTCTTCCAATCCCGGAAAATCTATATAAGGATTACGGTTATGCTGTATCCCGTACACGGCATTATTACGCTCGATCTCTTTCTCGCTCACGGGATCTTCTTCCGACCAACGCAACAGCATATCGAGTGCCCATTGGGCGAATCCGGGATAGGCATTTCCGGACAACATGTCGGAATCCCAACCGGAAATGCGGTCTTCGAAACAGGTGATCATATAAAAATAGGTACGCGCAAAATCACCCTTATACTCATCGGCCGGCTCGAACACCGTACCGGTATATCCGCTCACCGAAGAAGGGCCCAATTTACTGAACCCGCCGCTCGAAGTATAAGTGGGGCGTTGGGGCTCTCCGAAAGGATAATTGCCTCGTGAGCCGTTCACCTTGCCGTCCGTAGGATAAAGATGGAACAGGTCGGTGTACATCGGCGTATCTTCATGGAACCAGCTTTTGGGGTAGGAGTGTTCGCGGTTGTAGCAATCTCCTTCATTCTTATACGTCCCACACTGGTCGCTCACAAAGGTAAAATTGCTGGCTGAGGAATACATGTCCCACACCTTACCGTCTGCCCGCGCATCGGTTTTCTGGAAATCGGTCCACAGATTGGCATAAGAACGCTCTGTGTGGTTGATGATAATGGCAGAGAGTGCGGTTTTCAACGCAGCTCCATGCGTGCCTTTCGCCGAAGTGTAATAACCGGACGGAGCCTGTGCCCATAACTGGAACAAGACACAGAGCAAGGTCCATGAGGATAAAAGTCTTTTCATAAGCCTGATGAATTTATATTTTGCTCCAAATTTACTAAAAATCTCATCTCATCAGGGGGGGGCCGCAAAAATAAAAAAGAGTGCGTAAAGCCTTTCGGAATCATGTTACGACAAGGTTTCCGGCGTACGCCGGTCCGACGGAAGAAGTCCCGAAAAAAATCTGCGGAAGAAAAAATATTTTTCTCCTGAGAATGAAAAATCAATCTGCGGAGAAAAATTCGGGGAGGTGTGCCGACCGCTTCCGGTACGGACGGACAGGATAAAAAAATCCGGTGCAAAGCACAGTCGGTCACGCACTGTATTTTGCACCGGAAGCTTCCCGCGAAACGGGAAAAATACGGTTTTAACGGTTGGCGCGCTTGCGCTCCGTATGGTCGAGAATCACCTTACGCATCCGCATGTTCTTGGGAGTGACCTCCACATATTCGTCTTCGCGGATATACTCCAAAGCCTCTTCCAGCGACAGGATGGTGGCCGGTACGATACGGGCTTTCTCATCCGAACCGGAGGCACGCATATTGGTCAGCTGCTTGCTCTTGGTGACGTTCACCACGAGGTCGTTCTCGTGAATGTGTTCGCCTACGATTTGTCCGGCGTAGACCGGATCCTGAGGTTCTATAAAGAAATTGCCGCGGTCTTGCAGGTTGTTGATGGCATAGGCGAAAGCCGTACCGCCCTCCAAAGCGATCATCACGCCGTTGCTGCGGCGGCTGATTTCTCCTTTATAGGGCTGGTATTCTTTAAAACGGTGCGCCATGATGGCCTCGCCCTGACTGGCGGTAAGCACGTTTGTGCGCAGGCCGATGATACCTCGCGACGGGATGAGGAACTCGATGTTCACCCGTTCGCCCTGCGTCTCCATCGACACCATTTCGCCCTTGCGGCGGGTTACCATGTCGATCATCTTGCTGGCAAACTCTTCCGGCACGTTGATCGTCAATTCCTCTATCGGTTCGCACTTCTTACCGTCGATTTCCTTGTAAATGACCTGAGGCTGTTCCACTTGCAGTTCGTAACCTTCGCGACGCATCGTCTCGATAAGCACGGACAGATGGAGCACGCCGCGTCCGGCCACGATCCAACGGTCGGTGTAGCCTTCGGGCATGGACACGCGCAAAGCCAGATTTTTCTCCAGTTCCTTCTCCAGACGTTCGTTGATGTGACGGCTGGTGCAGTACTTACCTTCCTTGCCGAAGAAAGGCGAATCGTTGATAGTGAAGAGCATACTAATGGTAGGCTCGTCGATCGTAATGGTGGGCAGCGGTTCGGGATTCTCGTAATCGCAGATCGTATCGCCGATTTCAAAGTGCTCCAATCCTACGATGGCACAAATGTCGCCCGAGGAGACCTCGCTGATTTTCTGGCGTCCCATACCGGTAAAGGTATGCAATTCCTTGATTTTCGTCTTCTCCTGAGTGCCGTCGCGATGGCAGATGGTGATGTTCATACCATCTTTCAAAGTGCCGCGATGCACACGTCCCACCGCAATACGGCCCGTGTAATTGGAATAGTCCAATGAGGTGATGAGCATCTGGGGCGTGCCTTCCAACTGTACGGGAGCGGGAATGTGCTCGAGGATCTGGTCGAGCAGATAAAGGATGTCGCCGGTAGGCGTCTTCCAGTCGGGCCCCATCCAATTGTTCTTGGCCGAACCGTAAACGACCGGAAAGTCCAATTGATCTTCGGTCGCATTCAGATCGCACATAAGGTCGAACACCATTTCATACACTTCCTCGGGGCGGTAGTTCGGTTTGTCCACCTTATTGATAACCACGATGGGCTTGAGTCCGATTTCGAGTGCCTTCTGCAACACGAAACGGGTCTGCGGCATCGGGCCTTCAAAGGCGTCCACCAGCAACAGACAGCCGTCCGCCATATTGAGCACGCGCTCCACTTCGCCTCCGAAATCGGAGTGTCCCGGAGTATCTATGATATTGATTTTCGTACCTTTATAATTGATAGAAACATTCTTCGAAAGAATGGTTATACCTCGTTCTCGCTCCAATTCGTTGTTATCCAACATTAATTCACCCGTCTGCTAATTTTCTCGGAAAAGGTTTCCTGCCAGCAGCATTTTGTCCACTAAAGTCGTTTTCCCGTGGTCTACGTGTGCGATAATCGCAATGTTCCTAATGTTCTGCATACTGTTTACCTGTAATGTTCTGCATACTGTTTACCTGAAATTGCGGCAAAGTTACTACAAATAATTGGAAAAGTGCGGAATAGGAGCAAAAAAAACATGGAAGTCCTTGCCGATACAGGAAAATGTAGTAACTTTGCAACCGCTAAGAGAATTAATGATTTAAAAAACGAAGTAATGTATTTAGATCCAGTTAAAAAGCAAGAAATCTTTGGACAGTACGGGAAGTCTAACACTGATACTGGGTCTCCCGAGAGCCAGATCGCATTGTTTTCATACCGTATTTCCCACTTGACGGAGCACATGAAGCAGAACCGTAAAGATTATAGTACTGAAAGAGCTTTGACTATGATGGTCGGCAAGCGCCGCGCTTTGCTGAACTATCTGAAAGACCGCGATATCGAAAGATATCGTACCATCGTCAAGGCTTTGGGTCTGCGTAAGTAAATTACGGCCCGAACTGAAGATTTAACCGTTTTCCGAGGAGGAGAGCGGTTTTTTTTGTACTTTTGCAAGCAAAGTCAAGCATTATATTACATTATTATACAAACATGAATAAAATCAAGAAATTTCTGCAGGATGCGTTGGCTGTCATCTTGTTCATCGTCATCGGCTTCCTGTACTTCTTCCAACCGGTGACGGAAGGACTGTCGCTGACCGGACAAGACCATAGCGGAGGAATCGGCGCA
>JAJPYK010000152.1 GCA_021205005.1 Paraprevotella sp.
GTAGCAGACGCCGTACACTCCCTATCCGATTTTATCACAGATATTATCGTCCTTATTTTCGTACGCATCTCCAACAAACCTGAAGACAAAGGACACGAATTCGGGCACGGCAAATATGAAACGCTCGCCACGGCTATCATCGGCATCCTGCTTTGTGCCGTAGGCTTAGGAATTTGCTGGAACGGCTGTTATGCCATCTACACCGTATGGGCGGGAGGGCAATTGCCGGCTCCCGGCACGATTGCATTGTGGGGAGCCATTATCTCCATTATCTCGAAAGAGTGGCTTTACCGCTATACGATACGGATCGGACGTAAAATCGGTTCGGACGCCGTCATTGCCAATGCCTGGCATCACCGCAGCGACGCCTTATCTTCCATCGGAACGGCCATCGGCATCGGAGGTGCCATCTTCCTGGACGAACGATGGAGGGTCCTTGACCCTTTAGCGGCCGTCATCGTCAGCTTTTTCATTATGAAAGTCGCCATCAAACTGCTCAAACCCTGCATCGATGAACTCATGGAAAGCGCATTGCCGGAAGATGTGGAACAGCAGATTGCCGACATCACGCAAAGCATACCGGGCGTGTCGTCGCTGCACCATTTGCGCACACGCCGCATCGGCAGCCGCTATGCCATAGAGATGCACGTACGCATGGACGGGCGTCTCCCGCTTTACGACGCCCATGCCAAGGCCTCCGTCATCGAACAAAAACTAAAGGAGAATTTCGGAAACGAAACGCATGTGATCGTCCACGTGGAACCGACCCAAAATACCGAAAGCACTTATTAAGCAATGACACGTCAAAAACAAAACAGACACTTATGAAGATATTGGTAACAGGAGCCAGCGGATTCATCGGCAGTTTTATCGTCGAAGAAGGGCTGAGACGCGGACATCGTGTATGGGCCGGAATGCGTGCCACAAGCAGCCGGAAATATCTGACAGACCCGAAAACGGAGTTTGTCGAACTCGACTTGGAACATCCCGACACATTACGCCCGCAACTGGCCGCATGCAAAGAGGACTTCGGCGGATGGGATATCGTCGTACACGCGGCAGGAGCCACCAAATGCATACGGCGCGAAGACTTCTTCCGCACCAATACGGAAGGTACAAAGCATCTGGCAGATGCGCTCCGGGAATTGGACATGACGCCCCGACGCTTCATTTTCATCAGTTCGCTCAGTGTCTTCGGCGCCATACGGGAACAAGCCGTACGCGACAGCTCCCCGGAACACCCGTGGATATACGACCCGATACGGGAGGACGATGCCCCACGCCCGAACACTGCCTATGGAGAAAGCAAACGGGAAGCCGAGCAATACCTCCAGTCATTATCCGGATTCCCTTACGTCATTTTACGCCCCACCGGCGTATACGGACCGCGCGAAAAAGATTATTTCGTCATGGCCCAAAGCGTCAAACAGCATATCGACTTCACGGTGGGATACCGTCCACAGGAAATCACATTCGTTTACGTAAAGGACCTCGTGCAGGCTGTCTTCCTGGCAATGGAGAAAGAGGTAATCCGGCGTGCCTTCTTTGTCAGCGACGGACAGGTCTACCACAGCACGGAATTCAGCGATCTGATCCGCGAAGAACTGGGTCGTCCGTTCATGTTACGGCTGTGCGCACCGGTATGGTTTCTCCGTCTGGCTTGTTCCCTAAGCGGCAGTCTGAGCACGTGGAGAGGCAAGACTTCTACGCTGAACCGCGACAAATTCCACATTCTCTGCCAGCGTAATTGGCAATGCGACATCCGTCCGGCTACGGAGGAATTAGGCTACCGTCCCGAATACCCTTTGGCCGGGGGCGTCAAAGAAACCATCGAGTGGTATAAAAAGGAGGGCTGGTTATGAAACAACGGCTTCTATGGCTGGTCGGACAAGATCATATGCCACCAGGCCTTTGGCCCATCGAATGGCTGGCCTTTACGTACAGTTCGACCACCGTCCTGCTCATGCTGGTATTCTGGCCCGGTATGGACCACCCGTGGGAGATGCTGGCCGAACGCATCTATATTCTTTGCGGCACCGTTTTCATGTGGGGCATATATAAACTTTGGCCGCGCCGGCTCACGACATTCGCCCGCATCACGCTACAAATGGCCTTGCTCAGTTACTGGTATCCAGATACCTACGAGTTCAACCGCACGCTGCCCAATATGGATCATTTTTTCGCCCACTGCGACGCTGTCATTTTCAAATGCCAGCCCTCTTTGGAGTTCAGCCGCCTCTGCCCCTGGCCGTGGTTCAGCGAAGCCCTCAACATGGGCTATTTCTCCTATTATATTCTGATTGCAGCCGTCATGATATTCTTTTTCCTCTGCCGCAACAGCCGCTATGAAAAAGCCGCATTCGTAGTGATGTGTTCCTTTTTCATCCATTATCTCATCTATATCAGTCTTCCAGTGGCCGGCCCGCAATACTACTTCCAGGCGGTTTCCACTGAAGCCATCCGCAACGGGATTTTTCCGCGGCTGGGCTACTATTGCTGTTTCCACCGCGACATGCAGCCCGCCCCGGGATATGCCGACGCCCTCTTCTACAAACTGGTATGCCACGCACAGGATCTCGGCGAACGTCCCACCGCAGCTTTCCCCTCTTCGCACATCGGCATCACCCTAATCTTGCTCTATCTCGTTTATCCGCAAAGCCGCAGGTTCTTCTTGGTTCTCCTGCCCTTCGCCCTCCTGTTGATGATGGCCACGGTCTACATCCAGGCACATTATCTCGTAGACGCCCTGGCCGGCGTTCTGACCTCCTATCCCGTATTCCGGATCAGCAGTTGGATCTACAGCCGCATAATCTCGGCCAAATCCGCCCTTACCGAATACGACGACGCCCCGGAAGAGGCCGGCACATCAATAACGGAATGAACTTCCGCCCACGAACTCGCGCAACAACGAGGTGGGCGGGATCTCATCATCGGGCATCGGCGTGAAGTAACGCAGGAACTTACGCAAGCGGTAAGCCTCGGAATACTCCGGTACATTTTCGGGAACACGCTCCAGCAGGGGAAGTGCCTGATTGCGGATCACCGCCAATTCAAACAACAAGGCGCTGTTGAACATCGCGTCGGCCTCTTCCTGATAAGGAAAAATCCATTTGTCTTCCCCGTTGCGCACGCTCGGCCAACGCCGTATCGTGTCCAAAGCCGAGTATCCCCGGTATTTATAGTCGCGGATGATTCGCCGCAACAACCGGTTGTCGGTCGTGGGGATATAATTGTGCGTATCCAAAAGTATCGTCGTCATGGCCGACACGTAGATGCGATATTTATAGTCTTCTTCTATGTGCGACGTCAGTTCGGGATTAAGTCCGTGAATCCCCTCCAATATCAAAATCATATTGTCGTCCAACCGCAACTTCTGCCCGCTATTCTCTCGTATGCCTTTCTGGAAATTAAAACGCGGCAACTCCACTTCTTCACCGGCCAGCAAGGCCTCCAGTTGGCTGTTGAAGAAAGGAAGGTCCAAGGCATAGAGCGACTCGAAATCATATTCTCCGTTCTCGTCACGCGGCGTATGCTCACGGTCGAGGAAATAATTGTCCAGCGAAATGGGGTAAGGCCTCATCCCGTTGGCCATCAACTGGATGGAAAGCCGCTTGCTGAACGTCGTTTTCCCGCTCGAGGAAGGTCCGGCGATCAGAATCAGCTTCAGTTTCCGCCGCGACTGGATCTCATCGGCGATCCGAACGATTTTTTTCTCCTGCAAAGCCTCGGCCACATTGATCAATTCCGTGGCATGACCGTCCTGACAGGCACGGTTGAAATCGCCCACGGTACTCAACCCCACGATCTCTTGCCAACGATGATGCTCACGGAAAATGTCCAGCATCTTCTCCTGATGCACCATCTCTTCCAACTGCTCGGGATTTTTCCGCGACGGGATGCGCAACAACAGACCGTCGTAGTACTTCATCACGTCGAACACTTTGAGCGCCCCCGTAGAAGTCAGCAACGAACCGTAGAAATAGTCTACCGTCTGATCCAACTGATAATAATGCGTATAGATGGCGCCGAAACTCTCCAACAACTTCACCTTACTCATCATGCCCACCTTGCGAAACATTTCGATAGCCTCCTCCGTAGGACTTTGTATGCGATGGAAAAGAATGTCGGCTTCCACGATCTCCCACATCCTGCGCCGTATGGCCGTCACATCCTCGGTCTCCAAAGCCCGACCGATGCGCAGATCGCAATAGTATCCGCGCGACACCGGAGTCTCGATACGCAACGGACAGCCGGGAAACAAATCGCCCACCGCTTTCACCAACACGAAAAACAAGGAGCGGGTATAAGTACGCATCCCCGATGAAGACGTGATGTCGAGAAATTCCACATCCTTATCATTATAGAAACGATAATGCAATCCCTCCACTTTATTATTCACTTTCGCGCTGACCGGACCATAGGGCATTTGCAAATTCAAAGCCTGATAAGCATCCCAAAGTGTACTGCCGATGGGGAGGCGAAGAGTTTTTTTATTATTTTTGCAACGGATTTTGACTTCTGGTTCCATAAGACTTTCAACGTTAGTCGGTTTGTTTACGAAGATAAGCATTGGAACGGAATAAACGTCTTATCGTTCACTTATATTTCGACTGTTCCTGGCGGTTTTAGCATTTTTAAAACTTTTAGGTTATCTCGGTCTGTTAATGTACGGCACCAAGCTCATGGGGGAGAATCTCCTGAAAATGGCGGGCGACCAGCTCAGACGTATCCTCGACTCCCTGACCACCAACCGTTTCACCTCGCTGCTCACGGGCGCACTGGTCGCGGCCGTGATCCAATCGTCTACCGCCGCCTCGCTGCTGACGGTCAGCTTCGTACACGCAGGCATGCTCACGCTGTTCCAGGCCTTGCCGTTCCTCATGGGGGCTTCGGTGGGCAACACGCTCATCGCCTGGGTCATGGCGGCCGAGTTCAATTTCGGCATCAGCCATTACATTTACCCCTTGATGCTGGTGGCCTTCCTTCTGGTCTGCCGCCGGAAATGCCGCCCTGTGGGCGAATGTATCTTCGGCCTGTGCTTCATCCTGTTGGGCCTCGGCTTGCTCTGCCATCTGATGGACGACCGTGAGCTGGCCGGCCCCGACGGCCTCATCCGCTGCCTGACCATCGCACACGAAAACTATGCTTACTACGTCCTGTTGCTGCTCATCGGAGCGGCAGTGACCTTTGCCGTGCAATCCTCGGCCGCCCTCATGGCCACTTCGATGGTATTGTGCTCCATGGGAATATGGTCCATCTATTCCGGCGGGGCTTTCGTGCTGGGCGAAAACATCGGCCGGGCCGTCATTGTCTGCCGCGCGGCTTCGTCGGCCGGCATCCTGGCCCGGCGCACCGCCTTCGGACAGTTGATCTTCAACGTGGGCGGTGTGGTCTGGATCTTCCTGCTCTTCCCGCACCTTGTCAATCTGCTGTGCGATTTCATCCATTTCGGCCCTACCGTGAAAAGGGGCACGGCTGACCAGAATATGGCTTACGTACTGGCAGCTTTCCACACGGGATTCAACTTGTGCAATGCGGCTCTGTTCATCGGCCTCGTCAAACCGCTGGAACGGCTGGCCACAAAACGTGTCAACAAGTCGCGCCACCGCGACGAGACGGAAAGCGAACTGAGATTCATTACCAAAGGACTGCTCGACACACCGGAAGAATCGCTCACGGAGGCACGCAAGGAAATCGTCAACTATGCCGACACGGCCATGAAGATGTTCACCCAGACACGTTACCTGTTTTCCGTCTACAACGACACGGAATTCAAGAACATCTCCACGCTGGTGGAACATTACGAAGACATCTGCGACGAAATGGAGGTGGAGATCGCCTACTACCTGAACAAGATCAGCGAAAAAGAACTTCCCGAAGACATGAAGCGCAGCATCTGCGGCATGCTGCGCGAGGTGGCCGAGATCGAGAGCATCGGAGACAGTTGCCATCACATTGCCCACACGGCACGCCGGAACTATCACAGCACACAACAACTGACGGAAAAACAACTGGAACACATCCACCAGATGTTCCAACTCACCGAACAGGCATTGGAACAAATGAAAATGCTGCTCTATGCCCGGAAAACGCCCAAGGAATCTTCAACGACGTACTATATAGAAAACGAAATCAACAAATTCCGCAATCAATTGCGCAACCTGAATTTCGAGGACGTAAACAACGGCATATACAGCTATCAGACGGGCGCCATGTATATGGATGTCATCAACGAATGCGAACAGTTGTCCGACAGCATTCTCAACGTGACGGAAGCCCGAATGGAAACGTCCCACGAAGCCTGATTTTTTGAGGTTGTGTCAAAACGTTGGCACAACCTTTTTTCATAGTTTATCGTCGGGC
>JAJPYK010000286.1 GCA_021205005.1 Paraprevotella sp.
TCCATAAAGTAGTCCAACTTAGAAATCTACGGTGATACCCAAAGTGTAAGACTTCGCACGCGGAGTCTGAGCATTGTCCTGTGTCACGCTGTAAGTTCCGTATGTCAACTCAGGATCCACACCGGTATATTTAGTCAGGCAGAACAAGTTGTTTCCACTGACATAGAAACGCAATCCGCTCAATCCGATCTTCTTGACCGCCTTTTGAGGAAGACCGTAAGAGATCTGCAAATAATTCAAGCGAAGGAATGTTCCGTCTTCCACAAAGCGGTCGCTGATCATCGTATTGTAGTTCTCGACACCGAGAGAACTGTTCAACGCACGGGGGATCGACGTGAAATCGCCCTCTTTACGCCAACGATAATTTACAGCCTGACTTTGGTTGTTATTAGTGTTCATGCTCTCCATGTTCAAACGTGCCAGGTTAACGATGTCATAATTCACACGATAGTTGAACTGCGCATTCAAAGACCAGTTTCCATAATTGAACTTAAAGCCGAAACCACCGGTCAACTTAGGCAAGGAATTACCCAAATAAACGATATCCAGTTGGTTGATGTTACCGTCATGGTTCACATCTTCATATATAGCGTCACCGCCTGCAAAATCATAAGAGGAAGTAGAACCGTCGGCTGAATAGTTGAACTTCATTTGCAAGGGATCGCCCTTCATGTCTCTAATCAACTCTCCGTTGGCATTGTAAACCAAAGGAGCCGTCCAACCCTTGTCCTTGAAATCCTGCAACCACTGTTGAGCCGTAGCATCGCCCTTGGCGGCAAGTTTCTCATTATTGACGTAAGTATCGTAATTATACATATACACGCCCTTGCTGCGATAACCGTAAATGGCTCCGAACGGGTTGTCCACCTGCACACGCTGCAATAAAGTAGCGTTCTTGGCTTCCCAGTCATTGTTCAAGGACTCCAGGATCAAGGGATCCATTCTGGTGATGACATTCCTGTTGTTGGCAAAAGTCAAATTCACATCCATCGAGAATTTTCCTGTCTGTACAATCTTATTGGTCTGGATATTGAACTCCCATCCCGTATTGTCCATATCGCCGGCATTACGATAGGGGTAAGTCGTGAAACCGGAAATACTCGGTACGCGCACATCGGCCATCAACATATCCTTAGTCGTCTGCTTATAAATATTAAGATCAGTCGTGAGTCGGTCATTCCAGAAACCGAGATCGAAACCTAAGTTCCAAGTATACTTCATTTCCCATTTCAACGTATTGATCTTCATGTTGCTGGGGGACATTTCCGTAGAGCCCAAATTAGTAGCATCCGAAGCATACTGGTTGACATACAAGTAATCTGAAGAAGGCTGGTTACCGACCATACCCCAACCCGGACGGATAGACAACATGGACAACCATTTCCGAGTAGGCTCCATCCACGGTTCGTCAATGATATTCCAACGTCCTGACACTGCCGGGAACACACCCCAACGTTTGCCCGGACCGAACTTCGTTGTCCCGTCTACACGGGCAGACACGTCGAATATATAACGTTCCTTGAAAGCATAGTGAGCGGAGAACGTATAATAGATGCTTCTCCAACGGTTAAAGTTGCTCGTCATGGTCGGTGAAATGTTACCGGCGCTCGGCGCTTCGATACCGTGAGGCAGACCTCCGACTTCGGTTTTCTGATCGCTCGAAGTTCCTGACGTGAGCTGGAAACGTCCCATCGCCATGAAAGAATGGTCCGAATTCAAGAAATGAGGCGTAAAGGTCAATGTATGGGTCGTAGTGAAAGCCAGACTCTTGGAAGAATAGCTTGAAGCCGTGCTCACACCGCTGGCATTCCAGTTATAAGTGGACAAATCGCGGGGATAATACTTATCTTCATAAGCATTATACACGTTCATCGTCACCTTTCCGTTATAAGTCAAACGATGTCTGGTATCGTCCACGCCCAAAATGTCATATTGAAACTCCAATTTAGGATCGATTGAATATGTCTTATAGCTGTTCTTGGCATATTTCGCACTGGCCACAGGATTCACCAGTTTACGTTGGTCTTCCAGTGCATCAACCTTATACAGCATTTCATAATAACGACCTAAGGAATTTCCATTCTCGTCCTCTTCGAAGATGGACAGGTTCGGCATCTTCTTATAAGCAATCGCCAACAGGTCGTCCGAATTCTTCTGGTTGTCGGTATAGGTCAAAGAGAAGTCGCTGATGATCTTGATACGGTCGCTCACATAATAGTCCAACATCATACGCGTTGTGAAACGATCCAGCTTCTGTTCGATAACAGAACCCGTTTCATGGTCGTAACCGCCTGATACACGGAATGTAGCTTTGTCACCACCACCCGTCACAGAAAGGAAATGATTCTGACGCCAACCGATTTGAGTCACTGCTTTCACCCAGTCGGTATTGTTGTTGAACATCTGCCATTCCGAGAACACACGCTTGTCCGTGATATAATTGAATTCAGGAATATCAGCCGCAGCATCGCTCAAGGTAGGATTGAAATAAGCTTCCTTCATCATCATCGTATACTGGTCGCCCGTCAACAAATCGATTCCCGAAGGCTGGTATGTACCGGTCAGACGGAAAGAATAAGTCAATTTCGGTTTTCCGCGCACACCGCGCTTCGTCTTGATTTCAATTACACCATTCGCACCTTGCGAACCCCAAATAGCCGTAGCGGCAGCATCTTTCAACACGCTGATGCTCTCGATATCCTCAGGGTTGACATTCAACAACTGCGAGAAAGTCTCGTCCGTAGCATTCGTCACATCGAAATCGCTCTGATCTACGCTCCAAACATCGCCGTTCACCACGATCAAAGGTTCCGAGCTGGTCAACGTACTGATGGAAGTCACACCACGCAGACGCATGGTCGTACCGGAACCCAAGTTACCGGAATTCATCACGATATCCAAACCGGCGATACGTCCTTGCAACGCCTCATCGACGGAAGTCAAACCCAATCCTTCGAATTCCTTGGCATTGATGGTTTGAGAAGCAAAAGAGACTTCACGTTCCGGGATAGCCAAACCGGAAGACTGTACCCTCTTCTTGGCTTTTACCTCAACTTGCTTCAGGACCATGGCATCTTCCATAGTCACATTGAAAACTCTTTTATTGATCGGAAGTATCTGAGCTTTCAGACCCACGTAACTGATTTTCAGCTTGTCTTTCGGATTCTTGATTTTCAAGGTAAAATTTCCGTTGAAATCAGTCACGGTAGCCGAGATGTTACGATTGGACTCGTCTATTTCCACCACAGACGCTCCTACGATAGGGCCGTAAGAGTCGGAAACCGTTCCACTGATACTCGATATTCCCTGTGCCCTCACTGCTGAAGCTATGGCCAGACAGAAAATCAAAACATAATATTTTAATATATTTTTCATCTTCTTCCTCATTGAAGTTAATTACCCGCAATCGCATTATAAGCATCCGACATACTCTGAGTGTACAAAAGGGGCTTGTCTATCAGATGTATTACCGCCGTTGAAGAGTTATAAATACGAGTAGCTTTACTTATATCTGTACATCTCGGTTGCGAGCTGTCCGAATTGTTATCATTGGAACTTACGTCGGTACGGAAGTGATATTCACGTGCGAAATAGTTTCCATCCATTACCCGACGCGCGCTTTCTCCCTCAATCTCGTTACGCTGGGCATCACGGCAAGTAATCGTGATACTTCCGGCATTTCCGGTACCCGTATTAGATACGGACAGAGAGGCAAAACGGCCGCCATTTACATACGAGGTCTCATAAGTAGATGAAGAAGAAGGACCGGCTAAATAAACAGCGTTGTTTTGGATATGATAACGCAAGAAATTATCGATCAGCGTAGTCATACTGTCCACTTGAGCTTGTATCTTCTCTGCTTCGCTATCCGTTATACTCGGATCGTCCAACTTATTATCGAGTTCGATCACGTCCCTCCAATCCGGCAGCAGATGGGCTGTATACAATTTCTTGATTTCGGAAGTGGGCGGTACGTAAATCGTATAATTATAGTTATCCATTATATTAATGGTATTGCCATTGGATATGGTCTTGGCAGATTTCGTTCCGTCGGTACTGCTACCTGTGGTCACGTCATACAAAGTGCTGATCAGATCGCTGTTGTTCAACATCTGATAGAACTCGGAGTATTCGTCGTTTACCTTAGACAACTCGCCGAGGATGGTGGGAACGGATTTCGTAGCCGGCAACACAGGCTCCTTGTTCACGATGAAAGTCTCACCGTTACCGTTAGGATTGGAACCCATATTATAATATCCGTCTCCGTCGCGCACGGTCAGCACGTCCGGATTGGCACCCGTATATCCCTTGATCTCTTTTCTATAAGGAGTGATGATCTTCACGCCTTCGCCCGAACCTTCCATAATGATGGGGCAACCTCCCATAGAGACCCAAACGTTCTTTCCGGAAGATGCGCTGGCAGCCTTATCCTTTACGAAGATGGAATTCTCCAACACATCTTTCAAACGATTCTCCACATAGTCGGCTTCGGCCGTCGTCGAAGAGGAGGTATATCCCATCGTAGAGCTCCACGGATTCGTGATCTCACTGCCTTTCGACAAAGAACCGTCGGCATTCTCTATGGCATTGTAGCGACGACACTTGATACGATTACCCACCAACTGGGCACTGTTGTCGTAGTAGAATTCCGTAATCGTCTTCTGGGTCTTTTGGTAGTCCACCGGATCCACATAATTAGCCAAAGCCTCGTCGGTAGGCAGAATGAAGATGTATTCGCTTTCCATTGAATTCAGATAAGCGTCATAATTCAGATCGCTGATCATATAACGCATAATCAGCATGGCGTCATCCAAAGATGCAGGGAAAGCCACCGACTGGTATTCCGGAATGGCATACACTTCATTGGATTTATATACGACACCATTGTTCGCCATGATACAAGAAGCGATACCGGTGGTTCCTCCCGGCTCTCCCTTGGAAAGTCCCATCTCAAACTGAGCGGAGTTCGTCACCGAAGAGAACTTGCTGGGCACGGCAGAGAGCAACGAATATTTCATGTAGTTGTCCAACATATCCAATATGATATGGTCCGGAATGCTGTCTACGGAATGAAAATAGTCTATCAAAGACTTACCTCCACCTGATTGGAAATAACGATCGAAAGCTTCGTTCGTCGGCGCAATGATGACACCCATATCGCGGCTCATGCTTACGCCCGAAGCTCCGTTGGCATATTCGTTCCATCCCGGATCATAAGGCAACAAGTTGGTAATGTCCGTACCCGCATAGCTGGTCAAGGCGTCATAAGACGTCGAATTGGTTTCACAACCGCTATTGAAGTAACGCAAGGTAAATACGGAGTCCACTTGCCCGGAAGTATTATAGGCATTGTAACTGTTGGTTGTACTCTGGTCGAATACCGGCACGCTGAAACGGTCCAACATCTTGCTGAACGTGGACAGATCGGCATCTTCACGGATAGCCTCGGCCATATTGGTCAACGGCGTCATCACGTTTTCCACCACCTGGATATAACCGTTCTGACAGGTAATATCCTGGTCCGTCAAACGCTGTCCGTTAATATAAGACTCCGATATGCTGGTACATTTCCCGTTAGTCAGGAAATTCAAATCGTCGTCCGTAATGGAGTTGTTGCTCATCACGGCCGGCAAGAAATGCACCATCGGAGAGACCGTATTGTCGCGCAAGACCAGCATCTTATCTTTACCTCCATCCGGATATTTCGCGCGGTAGGGCTTCCAATACGAGTTTTGGGGCATGTCTTTCGCGGTCAGTTGCGGAATCGTATCATACAACGACAACGAAGTGACACGACGAAGGCAAGCCCCGGTAAGAGGATCCGCAGAACCGTTAGACACACTCGACATCAATTCGATCAGATAGGCGCTGTTGATCATCGAAGAATTGAACAACAGCTTCTTTTGAGCATCGCTCAACTCGGAATAACTCTTCACGCCCCAGGGATTATCGCTAAAAAACCGCGCATAAGCATCGTCATCAGCGACGAACAAGGTTTTGCTACCCGTGAGACTCAACACGTCTTTTTGCTGGATAGACGCATCATTAATTAAATCCAAAGTCGTCAGGTAATTTCCACGTTTCTCCAGTTCCTCATAGATACTACTACCCAGCCACGAGGGGGTCCCGGTAAGAAGATCGTCCTGGCAAGCGACCAATGCGCCACCGACAAAGAACAGTGTACAAGCAGAATAAGTAAAACGACTCATTTTACGTTTAATGTTACTGCC
>JAJPYK010000038.1 GCA_021205005.1 Paraprevotella sp.
TGATGGTCAAGATCTTCGGCCGTAATACGCCGGTGGAATTGGGTTTTATGCAAGTTGAAATAGAATGATGGATTTTGTTTCGTGCGTGATTCTTAATATCAAATACATTAAAAAATAGAAAAATGGCTAAAGAAGTTGCTGGATTAATCAAATTACAGATTAAAGGAGGCGCTGCAAATCCATCTCCCCCAGTGGGCCCGGCTTTGGGTTCCAAGGGTATCAACATCATGGATTTCTGTAAAGCATTCAACGCCAGAACACAGGACAAGGCCGGTAAGGTACTTCCGGTGGTGATCACTTATTACACTGACAAGTCTTACGATTTTGTCGTAAAGACTCCTCCGGTTGCCGTACAGCTGATGGAGGTTGCCAAAGTAAAGGGTGGTTCGGCTGAGCCTAATCGTAAGAAGGTGGCTGAGATCTCTTGGGATCAGGTCCGTACGATAGCTCAGGACAAGATGCCTGATTTGAATTGCTTTACGATAGAGAGTGCGATGAAGATGGTTGCAGGAACAGCAAGAAGTATGGGTATCACGGTGAAAGGAGACTTCCCGGATAATAATTAAAAACTTCAATTAAAATGAGTAAACTGACAAAGAATCAAATGTTGGTCGCTGACAAGATTGAAGCAGGGAAAGCATACTCTTTGAAAGAAGCTTCTCAGTTGGTGAAAGAAATTACTACCACTAAGTTTGATGCTTCTGTAGATATAGATGTACGTCTGGGCGTGGATCCCCGTAAAGCTAAC
The DNA here is from genome assembly GCA_021205005.1 of Paraprevotella sp. Lineage (GTDB taxonomy): Bacteria > Bacteroidota > Bacteroidia > Bacteroidales > Bacteroidaceae > Paraprevotella. Next base: position 749 of record JAJPYK010000038.1, read on the forward strand.
CAGATGGTAAGAGGCGTTGTGTCTCTTCCTAATGGTACAGGTAAGGTAACGCGGGTTCTCTGCTTATGTACTCCGGATGCTGAAGCTGCTGCAAAGGAAGCAGGCGCAGATTATGTAGGTCTTGACGAATATATTGAAAAGATCAAAAGTGGTTGGACTGACGTGGATGTGATCATCACGATGCCTTCCATCATGGGTAAAATAGGTGCTCTCGGTCGCGTTCTCGGTCCTCGCGGATTGATGCCGAACCCGAAGAGTGGTACGGTAACAATGGATGTGGCCAAGGCTATCAAAGAAGTAAAGCAAGGTAAGATCGATTTCAAAGTGGATAAAGCGGGTATCGTGCATACTTCTATCGGTGAGGTTTCTTTTACAGCCGATCAGATTGCACAGAATGCGAAAGAGTTCATTTTGACTATCATCAAATTGAAACCGGCGGCAGCCAAAGGTACTTATATTAAGAGTATTTATCTTTCGAGTACGATGAGCTACGGTGTTAAGGTGGATCCGAAGGCTGTTGAGGAAAGCTAAAAATAAACAGAATCATGAGAAAGGAATATAAAGGTAATATTATAGCTCAGCTCGGTGAGGTTCTGAAAGAGTATGCTCATTTCTACTTGGTAGAGGTTGCAGGTATGAATGCAGCTGTCACCAGTGAGATGCGGCGTAAATGTTTCCAGTCTGACGTGAAGATGGTTTTGGTGAAGAATACGTTGCTTCACAAGGCTTTCGAAGCGGCTGAGATTGACTATTCTCCACTGTATGGTAGCTTGAAAGGTACGACCGCTGTGTTGTTTTCCAATACGGCAAATGCTCCTGCCAAGTTATTGAAGGATTTTGCTAAGGATGGTAAGCCTGAATTGAAAGCCGCTTATGCGGAAGAAGGCTTCTATGTGGGTGCAGATCAATTGGATGCTCTTGTAGCTATCAAGAGCAAGAATGAGGTTATCGCCGAAATTGTGGCTTTGTTGCAATCGCCGGCCAAGAATGTGCTCTCTGCACTTCAATCTGGTGGCAACACTATTCACGGTGTGCTTAAGACACTTGGTGAGAGACCCGAATAAATTAAATTAGTATTAAACAAATAAAAGTTAGAATAAAATGGCAGATTTGAAAGCTATTGCTGAAGAGTTGGTAAATTTGACAGTTAAAGAAGTTAATGAATTGGCTACTATCCTGAAGGATGAGTACGGTATCGAACCCGCTGCTGCGGCTGTAGCAGTAGCTGCCGGTCCGGCAGCCGGTGGCGCAGAAGCTGCTGCTGTAAAGGACTCTTTCGATGTAGTATTGAAGAGTGCAGGTGCAGCTAAATTGCAAGTCGTAAAGGCTGTGAAAGAAGCTTGCGGCTTGGGCCTGAAGGAAGCTAAAGAAATGGTAGACGGTGCTCCCAGCGTACTGAAAGAAGGTATGCCGAAGGCTGACGCTGAAGCTTTGAAGAAGACTTTGGAAGAAGCTGGCGCAGAAGTCGAGCTGAAGTAATTAAGACCTGTCTTGACAGGTTCATCGGTAAAGAATCCTCTGGTAGAGGGTTCTTTACCTTTTTGTGTCTAAAAACTATCAACAAGTTCAACTAATAATAAAACTGATGTCCTCTAATCTTATAAATCAGAGAGTGAATTTTGCCACGGTCAAGAGTCCGATGCCTTACCCGGACTTTTTAGACGTGCAATTGAAGTCGTTTAAGGACTTCCGGCAATTGGACACTCCTCCTGAGAAGCGTAAAAACGATGGTCTTTATAAGGTCTTCTCCGAGAATTTCCCTATTGCAGATACGCGTAATAACTTCGTGTTGGAGTTTCTTGATTATTATATTGATCCGCCACGTTATACCATTGAGGAATGTCTGGAGCGTGGCCTGACATATAGTGTACCTCTCAAAGCAAGACTGAAGTTGTATTGTACGGATCCGGATCACGAAGACTTTGATACGGTTATTCAGGACGTGTTTTTAGGTCCTATTCCTTATATGACCGACAATGGAACTTTTATTATCAACGGAGCTGAGCGTGTTGTGGTTTCTCAGTTGCATCGTTCGCCCGGTGTATTTTTCGGCTCAAGCATACATTCCAACGGTACGCAATTGTATTCCGCCCGTATTATCCCGTTCAAAGGGTCATGGATTGAGTTTGCGACAGACATCAACAATGTGATGTATGCATATATTGACCGTAAGAAGAAGTTGCCGGTAACTACCTTACTTCGTGCCATAGGTTTTGAGAATGATAAAGATATTCTGGAAATCTTCAATCTGGCTGAGGAAGTAAAGGCGCCAAAGGCTAATTTGAAGAAGAACATTGGGAAGAAATTGGCCGCCCGTGTCCTGAAAAGCTGGGTGGAGGATTTCGTTGATGAAGATACCGGTGAGGTGGTTTCTATCGAACGTAATGAAGTGATCTTGGATCGTGAGACCATACTTGACGAGGACAATATCAATGCGATTCTAGATAGCGGTGTGGCCAGCGTGTTGCTTCATAAGGAAGAAGTGAACACCTCGGATTATTCCATTATCTTCAATACGTTACAAAAAGACCCGAGTAACTCTGAGAAGGAAGCCGTACAGTATATCTATCGCCAGTTGCGTAACGCAGATCCTGCGGATGATGCCAGTGCGCGGGAAGTCATCAATAACTTATTCTTCTCAGAAAAACGTTATGACCTGGGAGAAGTAGGACGTTATCGTATTAATAAGAAATTGAATCTGACAACAGATATGGATGTTCGCGTATTGACGAAAGAGGACATCATCGAAATTATCAAGTATCTGATTGAACTGATCAATTCCAAGGCATTGGTTGATGATATTGACCATTTGAGTAATCGTCGTGTGAGAACGGTAGGTGAACAGTTGAGCAATCAGTTCGCTATCGGTTTGGCACGTATGAGCCGTACGATTCGCGAACGTATGAATGTGCGCGATAATGAAGTCTTTACGCCGACGGATTTGATCAATGCGAAGACTCTTTCTTCGGTGATCAATTCTTTCTTCGGGACGAACGCCTTGTCACAGTTTATGGATCAGACGAATCCGTTGGCCGAAGTTACGCACAAACGTCGTCTGTCTGCATTAGGGCCTGGCGGTCTGTCTCGTGAGCGTGCCGGTTTTGAGGTCCGCGATGTGCACTATACCCACTATGGTCGGTTGTGTCCTATCGAATCTCCTGAAGGACCGAACATCGGTTTGATTTCATCTCTTTGCGTATACGCTAAAATCAATGATCTGGGCTTCATTGAGACGCCTTACCGTAAAGTAGAGAACGGTGTGGTCAATATATCTTTGGAGACGGGAATCGAGTATCTGACGGCTGAAGAGGAAGAAGGCAAAATCATAGGACAAGGGAACGCACCTTTGAATGATGACGGTACGTTTATTCGCAAGAAAGTAAAATGTCGTCAGGATGACGATTACCCGGTGGTTCCCCCTTCCGAAGTGAATTTGATGGATGTCGCTCCGCAACAAATTGCATCTATTGCTGCTTCTTTGATTCCGTTCTTGGAGCATGATGATGCTCACCGTGCTTTGATGGGATCAAACATGATGCGTCAGGCTGTGCCTTTGTTGCACAGCGAATCTCCAATTGTAGGTACGGGCATAGAGAAGCAGGTGTGCGAGGACTCTCGTACGATGATTACGGCGGAAGGCGATGGTGTTATTGAATATGTGGATTCTACGACGATTCGTATTCTTTATGACCGTACGGAAGAGGAGGATTTCGTAAGCTTTGAACCGGCATTGAAAGAATATCGTATTCCCAAATTCCGCCGGACTAACCAGAATATGACGATTGACTTGCGTCCGATCTGTAACAAAGGGCAGCGGGTAAAGGCTGGTGATATTCTGACGGAAGGGTATTCTACGGAGAATGGCGAGTTGGCTTTAGGTAAGAACTTGTTGGTGGCTTACATGCCATGGAAAGGATATAACTATGAGGATGCGATCGTATTGAATGAACGTGTCGTTCGTGAGGACATCCTTACTTCTATTCATGTCGAAGAGTTCTCTTTGGAAGTACGTGAGACGAAACGCGGAGTGGAAGAGTTAACCGCGGATATTCCGAATGTCAGCGAAGAAGCCACTAAAGATTTGGACGAGAACGGAATTGTGCGTGTCGGTGCACGCATTCTGCCGGGAGACATCATGATCGGTAAGATTACGCCGAAAGGAGAGAGCGATCCTTCTCCCGAGGAAAAACTTCTGAGGGCGATCTTCGGAGACAAGGCCGGCGACGTGAAAGATGCTTCTTTGAAAGCATCCCCTTCGTTGAATGGTGTGGTTATAGACAAAAAGTTGTTTTCTCGCGCCATTAAGACCCGTGCAGCTAAGGCGGCGGACAAGTTGATTCTTCCTAAAATCGACGAAGAGTTCAATAGTAAAGTAGAAGATCTGAAGGCTATTCTGATAGATAAACTGCTGGAGCTGACCAAAGACAAAGTATCTCGTGGCGTGAAAGACTATATGGGAACTGATGTCATTGCAGCCGGTGCCACGTTTACGGCTTCTGCATTAGAAGGGCTTGATTTCACTACGATCCAATTGAGCGGATGGACTAACAATGAGCATCAGAACAGTCTGATCGCACAATTGATCATCAATTTCTTGAAAAAATACAAATTACTCGATGCCGAACTGAAACGTAAGAAGTTCGCTATTACGATCGGAGACGAATTGCCTTCAGGCATCATACAAATGGCTAAGGTTTATATCGCCAAGATACGTAAGATCGGCGTGGGTGACAAGATTGCCGGACGACATGGAAATAAAGGTATCGTGTCTAAAATTGTGCGTCAGGAAGACATGCCTTTCTTGGCTGATGGTACGCCCGTCGATATCGTGTTGAATCCGTTGGGTGTGCCGTCGCGTATGAACATCGGACAGATTTTCGAGACGGTGTTGGGCGCGGCAGGAAAGACGCTTGGTGTGAAGTTTGCCACTCCGATCTTCGATGGCGCTACGTTGGACGATTTGTGCGAGTGGACAGACAAGGCAGGACTTCCCCGTTATTGCTCCACGCAGTTGTATGACGGTGAGACCGGAGAGAAGTTCGACCAGTTGGCTACCGTAGGTATCGCTTATATGTTGAAACTCGGCCATATGGTTGAAGATAAGATGCATGCCCGTTCTATCGGTCCGTACTCTTTGATCACCCAGCAACCTCTTGGAGGTAAGGCTCAGTTCGGAGGCCAGCGTTTCGGAGAAATGGAAGTCTGGGCCATCGAAGCTTTCGGTGCATCCCATGTATTGCAGGATATTCTTACGTTCAAGTCCGATGATGTCGTAGGCCGTTCCAAGGCTTATGAGGCTATCGTTAAGGGCGAACCGATGCCTACGCCGGGCATTCCGGAATCATTGAATGTATTGCTTCACGAGTTGAGAGGCTTGGGGGGGGGCCGTAAAAAAGGTAAAAAAAAGATCAAAGGTTTTTTGTGAGTAAGATGAAGCGCCACCCCCGCGCAAAGAGGTGGAGAA
>JAJPYK010000166.1 GCA_021205005.1 Paraprevotella sp.
GTCAGGTCCCTTTTTTGTGCCTTCAATCAGACACACTCAAAGAAACAGTATCTACTTCTGTCTTATAAAGGGACTGTACTATGATGAAATACGCCCCAAAAGTTTCATGTTTCACTTTTGGGGCGTACTTCAATTTCCGATACCGCTTAATGCGATACGTTATGGCTTTTCGTATTTGACACTTTATTTTTTTACTTTAAAGATTACGAAGTTTTTACCTCGGACGGTAGTCTTGATAACGTTGCCTTCTACGGCGGTCCAGCCGTCTTGCGGCGTGATGGTGCTCGGGTTATCCAATGTATTGTCCAAAGTATAGTCGCTGCAATCCAAGGTGAGTGTGGAGGCATTGCCTTGTGCCTTCTTCAATCCGTCGAACTTGATATCGAGGTCCTGTATCGTGTCGGTGGTGTTGATTACTTTCACGATATATTCGCCGTTGTTCTTGTCGTATACGGCACTGGCGAACAGGCCGTCTTCTCCTTTGGGCGTCGGATTGTCCCACGTGGCCGGTACTACGTTAGTTCCCTTATTGAGCGCATACATCTGTTGTACGTAGTAGCTTACGGATTTTACGCAACGGAGGTTGTCGAACCAGATCATGTCCGGACGCCATTGCCAGCCTTCCACGTGGGCGAAGAGCGGGGCATAGGTGGCCATGTGTACGATGTCGGCGTTGCGTTCCAGATCGGTCATGAATGCCGCTTCGTAGATCGACGCGCCCGCATGGTTCCATTTCATGTGATTGCCGTTGTCGTGGCAGGCGTATTCTCCGGCGAAGACTTTCGGCCCTTTGCGGTCGTAGTTGTCGTAACGGTTCATACTGTTCTTGAACCAGTCGATGGGACGATAGAAATGTTCGTCCACGAGGTCTACTTTCTGTTTCTTCATGTTTTCCCAGCCAAGATCGAACATTTTACCCTCGGAGTCGGGACCGGATGATCCGATGATCTGGATTTCCGGATGTGCTTTGCGAATGGCTTCGACGAAGAACTTCAGACGGTCGAAGTAGAACTGACCCCATTGCTCGTTGCCGATGGCCAGATATTTCAGGTGGAACGGTGCGGGATGTCCCATGTCGGCGCGCACCTTGCCCCATTTCGTGTCGGTGTCGCCATTGGCGAATTCAATCAGATCGAGGGCGTCGTCTATGTAGGGTTTCAAGGCCTCGGCATTGGCGGCGACGTGTGCCTTTTCATTTTCCCAATTCTGGTATTGGCAGGTCATGCCTACATTCAGTACGGGAAGCGGGGCGGCTCCTATTTCCTCGCTCAACAGAAAATATTCATAGAATCCCAGGCCATAGCTTTGGAAATAGTCGGGATAGTATCGGTCCGTGAAAGTAGATTCCCAACGATTCTTATTCAACGGACGGTTTTCGACCGGTCCTACGGTGTTTTTCCATTGATAACGCGTTTCCAGATTGGAACCTTCTACGATACATCCTCCGGGAAAGCGGAGCACACCCGGGTGCATATCATACAAGGCCTGCGCCAGATCCTTGCGCATGCCGTTCTCGTGTCCCATCCATGTATCCGTGGGGAATAGCGACACATGTTCCAAATCCACAGTGCCCGTACCTGAATGGTGCTGGGAATCGGAGAGGAAGATGCGGAGATTGGCCTTGGCTATGGTGCGGTCGGATTTCATGACCAAGGTATATTTTTTCCATTCTTTGGAGGCGATGACCAGATCCTGACTGACGAACTGCTGGGCGTCGCTCATGGTGTTCTGGTCGATGAGCTGTACCATCAAAGTTACCGCCTGTCCGTCCGGTACGCGTGCCCATACGGAGAAACGGTATTCGGCACCTTTTTTAAAACCGATGCCGAAGAATCCTTCGTTTTGTATGCCCGTCCACATTTCGTTGTGTCCTGCATATCCCAAGCGGACGTAGTGCGGGTTTTTCTCAAACGGGCCATCGTTTTGCAGCGTCACGTTGCCGAAAACTTTCCAACCCATAAAATGATCGGGCGAAAACTCGAAAGAACGGTTCTTGATGAGTTCGGCATACAGGCCTCCGTCGGCACCGAAATTAATGTCTTCGAAGAACACTCCATACATGGTCGGCTGGATTTTCGCTCCGATATTCTTGGTTTGTACGGTCAGGTTGTGTTCTTGCCCGTAGGCAGTATACGACGTCGCGACGAGTGCGATACCGGCAAGCAGAGAGTTGATTTTCATGATATGAAAGTACGTTAATTAAATTAATGAATGATTTATCGTTGCAAAAATACTTAATTCTGCCCATACGGCCTCAGGTTTTAAAGGCTTTTTGTATTTTTGTTTTTGAAATGGCGGACGTGCTGAGAATCAAGCACGGATGAGGTGAAATAGAATGAAACGTAAGAAATGGAAATGGATATTCTGGGGAGGAGCGATGCTCGTCCTCGCAGGGATCTGGGCATTGTGTTTCCGTCCGGCAACCGATGGGCAGTGTTTGGAAGGGATCACGGAATCGCGTACGGTATCTTGTTATGCTCTTGAAGTTCCGGGCGTAGACACGTTGTTTTTTGCCGGGGCTGACAGGGATTCGCTGTTGGATGGTCTTTCGGCCCGGCGTGAACAGGCGTGCCGCACGTTTTACGCTCATGCTTTTTTCGTATCTTATTCCGGACGGCTGTTGACGGTGGCCGATTCGATGGAACGACCGGAAGAGATGAGGCGCAGGACGTTGTTGCCTCTCTTGCGGAAAGAAGCTTCGGCGGTGTCTGAACGTATGGAGGTATATAGACAGATGTTGGCCGAGATGGACTATTATGCGCGCACGCATTCTGTGGTGGATGAAGGCTTTCACCAGGTGATGGCGCATAACGAAGACATCAAGGCCCGTTATGAGGATCTGAAACAATGCCAAAGAACGATAGACACCGTGTTGAAAGGGGCTGATGTCCGGGCTCGTTTACAGGCGGAACGTACGGTGCAAGTGCGGAACGCTTCAGGTTCGTCCTCATGGGTCAAAGCCCGTCTGTTGTGTCAGGAAGTGCGTGGCGTGGCCGTATGGCAGACGGCAGATAAACAGCTTCCTTCCGGCATCGTTCGATTCCGTCTGAATCCCGTCCCTTATACCGGACTTCATCTTTCTTCCCATCGTTATGTACTGTGGGGATATTGGGGACATCACAAGTTTGGCGGCCAACTGCCGGATAGTGTGGCATCCGCCATACGGGTACGGATGGAAAACGGAAAACCGGAAATTCCTTTGGTTGACGGGGTAGACGGAGCACCGGTATTCGGCCGTTGGGGAAATCTGAACGGTATGTGGGTTTACGGACGATTATATACTGCTCCCCGGCTGTATGTATCGGCTTTGGCACATGATATCTGGTTCCGTTGTCTGTGGGAAGACTTAAAAGGTTGGTCGGTGCGGCTTTGGAAGGATGTCCTGAGTTTATGGGGACGGCTGACGCACGAAAAAGGTGGGGCGAAAGGAGCAGAACTTGGCGTGTCTGTCGGGCAGCTGTCAAGAAATCTTTTGTCTGGGGATTATGGATTTTATACACAAGGAGGCCGTACGTTTTACGGTCAGCTTTCCCATGGCCGGCCGGATGGAGATGGCGTGATGCGTTATCCCGACAAGACCGTATATAGCGGACGTTGGAAACAGGGGCGTCGTGAAGGATTCGGAGTTTATACGGATACGTTGGGACGTACGTTTAGCGGGAAATGGCAGACAGATTCTTTGCCTCGCGGACGTCGTCGGGATGCGGACGGACTTTATACCGGTTTTTTCGACAGTCATTTGGAGGCACATGGAGAAGGGACATACCAAACCGATGGGGGAGGATACTATGTGGGGAAATGGAAAAACGGGCGTCTGGACGGATTCGGATTCGCGTTGTTCCCCGGTGAGGTGGTCAAATGCGGTGTATGGGCGAGGGGCGCGTTCAAAGGAGAACAGATGCTCTACCATTCCGATCGTGTTTACGGCATAGATATATCCAAACATCAGCATGTGATCCGTCGCCGGACATATGGTATTGATTGGAGGCGGTTGCGCATCACGAATCTCGGTCATATCAGCCGGAAGAAGGTGCAGGGACAGGTTGATTATCCCGTGTCATTCGTTTATATTAAATGTACTGAGGGACAAACGGTGCTGAATCCTTATTATTTGCGCGATGTGCGTTCTGCCCGAAGAATGGGTTTCCCGGTGGGAGCCTATCATTTCTTCAGCATGCGTCCGGCTGTGCGTCAGGCTGCTTATTTTTTGCGGATGGCTGATTTGAGGCGTGGCGATTTGCCTCCGATGCTCGATGTGGAACTGACGGACCGGCAGATTATGGCTATGGGGGGCAAGGAGCGTCTTTTTCATGAAATGCTGATTTGGTTGAGGATTGTCGGTCGGCGAAGTGGCACTACTCCTATTTTATATATCGGCCAGGACTTCGTGAACCGTTATTTACTCTCTGCGCCTGAGGAGTTGAAAGCTTATCCTGTGTGGATAGCCCGTTATGGTGAATATAAACCTTATGTTCATTTGCTCTACTGGCAGTTGTCTCCTGACGGCCGGGTAGAGGGTATTAAGGGAGAGGTGGACATAGATGTGTTCAACGGAACGGAAGAACAGTTTAAAAAGTATCTGCGTACGCAGACCGTTCGTTGACGGGTCTGTGAGTTACAAAAACAAATGTTTATGGTTGCTGCAATTAAAAGCAGTCGGAAGACGTGCAGGCCGGTTGATGAAAGGGAAATGAAATGCTGGCCGTATATATTATAATAGGTGTGATGGTATTCACGGGGATTGCTGTGGCCGTATTTCTACATACTCCGGCTTTCGGTCGACTGCCACGCGGAGAGCGGCAACGCCGTATCGAACGCTCACCCCACTTTCGCGACGGACAGTTCCGTAATCTGGAACCTACTGAGTTTATAACCTCCAAAAGAGGGCGGTGGGGCGTTATGGGAAAGTTCCTTTTCGGGAAACACCCCGGGAACTTACGTCCGGCCGAACCGATGGAAGTCGTGAAGACAGACCTCCGTGCGTTGTCCCGTGATTCGGATCTTTGGGTATGGTTCGGTCATTCCTCTTATTTGTTTCAGGCGGGAGGCAAACGTATCTTAGTCGACCCCGTGTCCTGTTTTGCCGCTCCGGTTTCGTTTGTCAACAAGGCTTTTTCCGGAACAGACATTTATCAACCGGAGGACTTTCCGGATATCGATCTTTTAATCATTACGCATGATCATTGGGATCATCTGGACATGCAGACCGTCAAAGCATTGAGAACGCGCATCGGACGAGTGATCTGTCCGTTGGGCGTAGGAGAACATTTTGAACGTTGGGGATTCAAACCGGAACAATTGATAGAATTGGATTGGTATGAGCAGGCCCGATTGGATGACGGGTTTATGGTTCATGCTTTGACAGCGCGTCAATTTACAGGGCGCGGATTGAGGTCGAACCGGACATTTTTGGCTTCGTTCCTGTTCGAGTCGCCTCTCCGTAAGGTTTTCATTGGTGGAGATGGGGGATATGGGAATCATTTCGTGGACATTGGCCGTCGTTTTCCGGATATAGATGTCGCTGTAATGGAAAACGGGCAATATAGTACCGACTGGCGATATATTCACACCCTGCCGGAGTTTCAGGGTGCAGAGGCCGACGCTTTGGGTGCGAAACATGTGCTTACGGTGCATCATTCCAAATATGCTTTGGCCCGTCATCCTTGGAATGAACCTTTGGAGAATGCCCGTTGCCTGTCGGAGAAGTACGGGGTGGATGTGTGGCGTCCGCGTATCGGTGAGGTGATAGAATGGGACGTGTGATTTATTTTTCGATGGTAAAGATTAGGTGCGGTGAAAGAAAATGCCTATATTTGTACCTATTATATATTAGGTATAGAAAAAATAACTTTTAATTATTATGAGTAATGAAGAAAACCAGCAGCGTGACAAAATGCTGCAAAAAGAGATTAGCCCGGAAGTGGCTCAAGGAACTTATGCCAATTTAGCCATGATTGCCCATTCTACGTCGGAGGTGATTATCGATTTCGTTTGTATGATGCCGGGATTGCCTAAAGCTAACGTGAAATCGCGTATCGTTATGGCACCTGAACATGCCAAGCGTTTGCTTTATGCGTTGCAAGACAATATCAGCAAATATGAGCATACTTTCGGCGAGATCGATTTGCATAATGGCGGTCCCCGCACTGCGGCGCCGTTTAAGATCAATAAGGGAGAAGCTTAATCT
>JAJPYK010000084.1 GCA_021205005.1 Paraprevotella sp.
GAATATGGAAAAAAAACTCTTAGGTCTCTTGCTCGGTCTACTTTTCTTCACCGCATGCAGTGAAAACGAAACCGTCACAGCTCCCGGTTTCTCTTTCGATACGACAGACGAAATCGTATTGGGAGACGAAGAAAACGCCACAACCTCTTTCACCTTCAACAGCACGCTGGGATGGACAGCTACGACCGACGCCAACTGGTTGACGGTGTCTCCGTCCAGCGGTATGGGAGGATCGGCAACCATCACGATTACGGTTCTCAGCAGAAACGACACGGGATACAGCCGGAAAGCCGACTTGACCCTGACCTCCGGACAAGTGACCGAACATCTGACCATCCGGCAAGACTTCAGCAACTACATCGATGCCGAAAAAACTTCCTATGCCGTGGACGCCCAAGGCGGAAAGCTGGAAATCATATTCACGACCAACATTAACAGTGAAAACCTCCTGGTTAACAGTCCGCAGGATACGGAATACTGGCTGACACAAAGCGTAGAACGCACACGAGCCGGCAGCACTTATTCCATTCCATTAACCGTATTGCCGAACACGCAAAAAGAAAGCCGTGTAGGATACCTGTTTTTTACGACCATGAAGGCGTAAACAGAGACACCTTGTTGACTACGGTCACGATCGTACAAAAAGGAACGGAACCAGTCAACACGCCGACAGAGGACAAAAGCGTATACACGCTGCAAACCGCAAGCAAAGGACGCGGCATCCCCATCGTATTGACGGGCGACGGATTCACCCAAACGGAAATAGAAAGCGGGCTATATGCCGCAGTCATGAACAAAACATACGAGAACCTGTTCACGGAAGAACCGTTTCTCTCGCTGCGAGACTATTTCAATGTATATGCCGTAACGGCCGTCTCAAAAGACAACCGGTTCGGTAACGGATACCACACAGCTTTCAGTTGCCAGTTCGACGGCGGAAACAGTTCAGGGGTATCCGGCGATGACAACACCGTGGTGGACTACATCTCTTGTGTGAACGGCATCGATATAGAAAACACTTTTGCCGTCGTCATCCTCAATTTCACGGTCTACGCCGGCACGACTTTCTTCGGTTACACGAATACGCAAACTAAAAAAAACACTGAGTTTGCTATTTCCTATTGTCCGACCATCAAAGACCTATACAGCGAGATTTTCAGAACCGTACTCATTCACGAGGCTGGCGGACATGGTTTCTCCAAATTAGAGGATGAATATGCCTATGAAGAAAACGGCACCATTCCCGCCTCTGAAATTACCCAACTCAAAAAGTTACAAGCCCTCGGATGGGCACAAAACGTAGACGTCACCGATGATCCGAAAAGCGTCTTGTGGTCGCAGTTCCTGAGCGACAACCGCTATGCGTCGGAAGATCTGGGCGTCTACGAGGGAGCCATGACTTACATCAAAGGAGCATACCGTCCTTCGACGGAAAGCATGATGAACAACAACCTCCTGGGATTCAACGCTCCTTCGCGTCAATCCATCTACCGCAGGGTCATGAAATACGGAGAAGATAAAGAACCTACCTACGAAGACTTCGTGACATTCGACCTTCAAACGTTGCCTCCTGCACGAATCCGCAAGCGCAGTACCCTTCCGTCGACGACAAGGCCCTTTGCTCCCCCGGTCTTCACCCGTAAAGCCTTGTTCTGAACCCGCTGCCACAGGTCATGGCACGTTCTGTCAACGTCCCGTTCCGGACATAGACCGACTTACGGCACCTAATTTTATAATAAATAGGAAGAATTAAGATAAAAAGTCGTACCTTTGTGTATGAACCGTAAAACAATGGCCTTATGACTGATTCAGCCCCCTCCGTATTGTTGATTTATACGGGCGGAACTATCGGTATGATAGAAAATCCGGAAACCGGAGTATTAGATAGTTTCAATTTCGACCATCTGCTGAAATTTGTGCCGGAACTGAAACGGTTTAACTATCATATACATACCTATTCGTTCGATCCCCCTATCGACACTTCCGACATGGAGCCTTATCATTGGGCACGTTTGGTGAGAATCGTGGAACGGAACTATCCGAACTACGACGGCTTCGTCATCTTGCACGGTACGGATACGATGGCCTACACAGCCTCGGTCATGAGTTTCATGCTGGAGAATCTGGCCAAACCGGTCATCCTTACCGGCTCGCAACTCCCTATGGGAATGCTGCGTACAGACGGCAAGGAAAATCTGATTACCGCCATCGAAATCGCGGCGTCCAAACACCCCGACGGAACGGCCATGGTGCCGGAGGTCTGTATCTATTTTGAACGCGACCTGATGAGAGGCAACCGGACGACCAAAATCAATGCGGAAAGGTTCAATGCCTTCAAGTCCTACAACTATCCTTGTCTGGGACACAGCGCCATAGACCTCCAGTTCAAGCCGGAACGCATCCGCAGACCAGTCCCCGAAACGTCTCTCAAAGCGCACTATCTGTTCAACAACAATGTGGTCGTACTCACCTTGTTTCCGGGCATACAAGAGAACATCGTTTCCTCCGTCTTTCAACTCAAAGGATTGAAAGCGGTAGTGATGAGAACGTTCGGATCGGGAAACGCCCCTCAAAAACCGTGGCTCATCAGCTTGATCCGGGAAGCGACCGAGCGCGACATCGTCATCATCAACATTACGCAATGCCAGTCGGGAAGCGTGGAAATGGAACGTTATGAGACCGGTAAACAACTGCTGGAAGCCGGCGTCATCAGCGGATACGACAGTACGCCCGAATGCGCCCTGACCAAACTCATGTTCCTCTTGGGACACGACATACCGAAAACAGAAGTCAGGCGACTGATGCGTACGAATCTGGCCGGCGAGATCACTACGGACTAAAAAAGATGTCCGCCCCGATACCAGGCGGACATCTTCTACAAAATTATCTGTTTTCGATTCTGATTTCTTCAGACCGGTCGGGCTGTCAAAGCAGCGTAAACGTCCCCACCGAACGGATGTCGGCGGAAGAAGATCCTACATAAGCCTTGAACTTACCGGGCTCGGCTTTCCATCCGTGGCTTCCCTCGTCATAGAACATCAGGTCTTTAAGAGTCACTTCGAACTCCACCGTTTTCTCTTCTCCCGGAAAGAGCTCCACCTTACGGAATCCTTTCAGTTCCTTCAACGGACGTTCCACAGAGGCTTTTTCATCGCCGATATAGAGCTGCACGACCTCCTTGCCTTTCACTTTCCCGACATTCTTGACCGGAACAGAAAGCGTAAGTTTGCCGTCCCTACTCATTTCAGACGACGACAATGCCACCTTGCCATAACGGAACTCCGTGTAGCTCAGTCCGTGCCCGAAAGGGAATAAAGTTTTGACACCGTGTTTTTCCATCCAACGGTAACCCACGAAAATGCTTTCATTGTACTTCACGTTGACGCTATCGCCCGGATATTCCCCTACGGAATGCGCGGGATAATCTTCCAGACGTACGGCGAAGGTCATCGGCAATTACCCGGAGGGATTGACAGCCCCTGTCAGTACGGCGGCAATGGCATTGCCGGCTTCCGAACCGCCGAACCACGCTTCCACTACGGCAGGCACGTTCTTGATCCATGGCATGGCCACGGCATTACCGGAAATAAGCACCACGGCCAGATTCTTATTCACTTTGGCTAACTCGGCAATCAGACTGTCTTGTCCGTAAGGCAAGCTATAAGACAACCGATCGGTGCCCTCACTGTCCTGATGTTCGTTCTTGTTCAAACCTCCGAAAAACAGCACCACATCCGCTTCCCGGGCCAGCTTGAGAGCCTCGTTACGCAATTTCGCGGCATCAGGAACCTTATATCCTTCCGGAACGATGTTACTGGGGTCACGTTTCTCGGTCAAGGGGCTGGCATAGCCCGGAGCGTATACCACTTCGGCGGCATCTCCCACACGCTTTTTCAATTCCTCCAGCGGAGACGTTTCATATTTGACTTTCAAAGAAGACGAACCTCCTCCCAACGTCATGATCTTGACGGCGTTTTCACCGATCACGGCTATCTTTTTCGTTTTCGCCAGGTCGACAGGCAAAACCTGCTTGTCGTTTTTCAGCAAAACGATACCGTTCTCCATAATCGTACGCCCGGCTTCGGCATGTGCGTCACTGCAAAGCGCTCCGAATGGTCTATCCGTATTCATGCTCGTACGGAATCTCATGCGTAGCAAACGGCGCACCTTATCGTCGAGCACATCTTCTTTAATCTCGCCCGATTTCAGTTTCTCCAGGAAGGGAGTGGCCAGATAATAATTATCATAGGCATTCGTCTTTCCCCAATTCATGCCATCGGTCCATGTACCCATCTCCAGGTCAAGACCGTTCAAGGCAGCCTGGTCCGTGTCATGAGCTCCTCCCCAATCGGAAATGACCACGCCGTCGAACTTCCAGTCCCGCTTCAAGATGTCGTTCAACAGATATTGATTATGACAGCAATGCTCGCCCCGACACTGATTGTAGGCGCCCATGATGGCCCACGCGCCTCCTTCCGTCACCGCAGCTTCGAAAGCCGGAAGATAAATTTCATAGAGCGCGCGATCGCTCACCTCCACATTGATCTGTCCGCGATAGGTCTCCTGATTGTTCAGCGCAAAGTGCTTGATGCAAGCTGCCACACCGTTCTGTTGCACCCCCTTGATATAGGGCACAACCATCCGGGATGTCAAATAAGGATCTTCTCCCATATATTCGAAATTCC
This sequence comes from Paraprevotella sp., assembly GCA_021205005.1. Taxonomy (GTDB): domain Bacteria; phylum Bacteroidota; class Bacteroidia; order Bacteroidales; family Bacteroidaceae; genus Paraprevotella. The sequence continues at coordinate 4,686 of JAJPYK010000084.1, forward strand.
GCCCGTTCAAAGGTGTGCGATAAATATTCACTCCGGGGCCCAACAAGACATCTTTCCTACGATAACGCGCCTCTTCACCGATAGACCGGCCATACAAAGAAGACAAATCGGTATCCCACGTGGCAGCCAGACAAGTCAAGGCCGGAAAGGCGAAACAGGAATCGTTGGTCCAGGCCGCCCCCTTCCACTCGTCCCACATCACTTCCTCGCGAATGCCGTGAGGACCGTCGCACATCCACAGTTCGGGAATCCCGAGACGGGGCACCCCATAGGAACTGAACTTGGACTGCGCATGGCATAACTTGACTTTCTCTTCCAACGTCATCCGACTGAGCGCATCCTCCACACGCCGTTCCAACGGCTGCGATTTATCCAGATAGGCCGGAACAGACTGTGCATGCGCTGCCGGAAAGAACAAACAAACGCACACGAACAAATTCAATATTTTCTTCATCAAATCAATATATTAAAGGGTTATTCTTCATATTTCAACATGACCGGCATCAACGTGGGAAAGGTCCAGCAAAAATGATGCGTACGGTAGAATATAGGTTGCTTTTCGTGATCATATTCCGCAAAAGACGCATCACCGTAAACAGAACTCATCGCTTCCAACAGGTTGGCCGGCCACAGTTCTTTTTCTCCGGTATTCGGCTTTTCCGCCCATTTCCATTCCGAAGGATGATGGTTATAATAGGCCAAATATTCCAATGCCTTTTTAATGGACACACCGTCCTTTTCCCATTCAAACAGGTTCTCGCCGGTCAGATTGTAAACCAACCAGCAAGCCCCCGTCATAGGAGCCAGCGAAAAATAAGTGTACCAAATGCCATTGTCGCCGCGTCGGGTTTCTTCGGGCATGCTGCCGTCCGCCGCAATCTTATGGGACAGATCGGACTTGATCAGCCGCACGTTTTCCTCTATTTCCGCCCGGTCGTCCGATAATGAAGCGGCAAGCATCGAACCGAAACGTCCCCAGTCGGCCCAATTATTCTGATGGACTCGTATGGAATCCACCGCATGAAGGTAGACGTTTTTCACCCAGTCCTTAAAGCGTTGTTCGCCGGCCGTCCCCCATACCGGGCTTCCCGACATCAGCTCTGCTGCCATCAACAAACCCGATCCGGAATAAGAAAGCACCAAGATGCCGTCGTGTCCGGAATATCCTTTATTCACGGATGCCCAGGCATCAAGGAAGCTACAAGCCTTCTCCCCATATTTTGCCTCGCCCGAAAGGGCGAAAGCCAAGGCCGAACAATAAGCTCCGTAAGCGTCCTGCTGTAAGGCCAACGAATTAGCCTTATGTTTTTCCGGTTCGACATAATATCCGGGTACGGAAAAGTCGGCCAAGGCATGAGTTCCTACGGCAGATACGGAATCGGCATCGTGAAGCAATTGCCGATAAGCGGAGTAATAAGGTTCCTGACGGGCGGCGACCTTTGCCTTGACCATCTTGATCTGGGCTAAAG
>JAJPYK010000001.1:0-911 GCA_021205005.1 Paraprevotella sp.
AACAAAAACATGGATATTAACGCACTTACCCAGGAGGCCGAGGAACTGCTCGCACGCATGATCTGCATTCCTTCCTTCAGCCGGGAAGAAAAGGATGTGGCCGATCTGTTGGAGCACTTTATGGCCGATCATGATCTGCACCCTCATCGCCACGGGCACAATCTATGGTGTATACATCCGGATTTCGAGGAGGGACGTCCTACCCTTTTGCTCAATGCCCATATCGACACGGTGAGACCGGCCTCGAGCTGGACGCGCGACCCGTTCCGTCCCACGCACGAAGGCGATCGCATCTACGGTCTGGGTACGAACGACGACGGGGCGAGCGTCGTGACGCTTCTGCAAACGTTCTGTACGTCCTGCCGTCGCAAAATATCTTACAACCTGATATTCCTGGCCTCGTGCGAGGAAGAAGTTTCGGGCAAAAACGGCATCGAATCCGTATTGCCCCTGCTCCCCCCTATCGACGTAGCTTTGGTGGGAGAGCCCACCGGCATGCAACCGGCCATAGCCGAAAAGGGATTGATGGTGCTCGACGTGTCCGCTCATGGCAAATCGGGACACGCCGCACGCAATGAAGGCGAGAATGCCATATATAAAGCCCTGCGGGACATAGAATGGTTCCGGACTTACCGGTTTCCGGAAACCTCGCCGTTATTGGGCGACGTGAAGATGAGCGTGACCATGATTCATGCCGGAACGCAACACAACGTCGTACCGGACTTATGCACTTTCACCGTGGACGTACGCAGCAATGAGAACTACGCTAACGAGGAAATCTACCGCACGGTATGCGCCCATATAGGAAGCGAAGTGCAGGCCCGCTCTTTCCGTCTCAACTCATCGCGCATTGACGAGCGTCATCCTCTCGTGGTCCGGGCCCGTGCTCTCGGACGTGTTCCTTTCGGCTC
>JAJPYK010000001.1:921-6139 GCA_021205005.1 Paraprevotella sp.
ACTTTGTCGGACCAGGCTCTGATGCACTTTCCATCACTGAAAATGGGCCCGGGAGATTCTTCCCGCTCCCACACCTCCGACGAATATATCACCGTAACGGAAATCCGGGAAGCGATCTCCTTATACAGCCGTATGCTGGACGGTCTGGAATTGTAAGCTTTCACTCCGTTCTTCATCACAATAATGACTACAAACCGCAAATAATGGAACAATTCTATACCACATCGGAAAAAAAACTGACGATCACTCCGATAAAACACGGAAGTCTGGAAATCGATTTCAACGGTTTCATCATCGAAGTAGACCCGGTAACCCAGTATGTAAAACCGGAGACGGACTACACTTTAAGACCGAAAGCCGACCTGATATTGATCACGCATGAACATCGCGACCATCTGGACAGTATAGCCGTTGAGGAAGTAAGCAAGGAGAGCACCATGGTCATCACGAATGCCAACTGCGCCCGACTGTTAGGTAAAGGGACGGTTTTACACCACGGAGAATCCTTGCAATTGAATGAAGACATCTCCATACGGGCTGTTCCGGCCTATAACCTCACACCGGAACGGCAGGACCTTCATCCTCGAGGCCGGGACAACGGCTATATCATCGAGCTGGATCATACCCGTATCTACATCGCGTCCGACACCGAGCTGATTCCGGAAATGGGCGAACTCGGCCCCGTGGACATCGCCTTTCTGCCGTGCAACCAGCCTTATACCATGACTCCGGCCCAATTACGAAAAGCGGCAGACCTTATCAAGCCTGCCGTACTGTTTCCTTATCATTTTTCAAAAACGCCCGTCCACGAGATAGAAAAGGCTATGGAGGGAAGCTGCATAGACGTACGTATAAGAAACTTCCAGTAAGTACCCTTACCGCCCTATCCAAGCTTCGGGATTCAACTTCTGGGTTTCTTTACGCAATTGGAAATGCAATACGCAATTGCCGTTTCCGTCGCTTTCTACCGTACCTAATATATCCCGAGTTTTCACTTTTTGTCCTTTGGCTACGCGCACCGAAGACAGGTTACAGTAAACCGAGATATAGCTTCCGTGACGTACCAATACGTTTTTCGTATCGCCGAACTGGAAGATCGCTGTGACTTCTCCGTCGAAGATGGAACGCGCCATTGCTCCTGAACGCCCTATATAGTTGGTGCCTTTGTTATCCAAGAGCACATTCTTCAGTCCCGGTACATTATAGGTACCGAAATGACTCCCCACCATATAGCTGCCCGTAATCGGCACCGGCAGCCGTCCCTTGTTCCGCGTGAAGTCTCCGTCGAGCGCTTTGTCTTGCGGCGTCATCCATTTATATTCCTGCGGGATGGACGTTTTTTGCTCCTTTTCCGTGTTCTTTCCGGATGAGGAGGCGCTATTACGTGCCTGTTGCCGCCGTTTCTCCTCTTGCCTGCGCGCTTCCGCTTCGGCTTTCTTGCGGGCGGCCTCGGCCCGCTTGCGCGCCTGTTCCACCTCGAAAGCAATCATCGCGTCTATCTTCTTATCCAACTGAGAAAGTTGCTGCCGCTGTTTTTCCACCTCCTGCTGCAACGTCTTCTGTTTGACTTTCAACCCGTTCACGTTTTTCTGCTCCTCGTCATGCTGTTTCTGCAACAGGTTTTTCTGCCTCATACATTCATTCAACAAACGGTTTTTCTCGGATTTCACCCCCAACAGTTTGTTCTTCTGCTCCAGCAATTCATTCTGCTGATCCACGATATTCTCGGCCAACGAGCGTTGATAGCTGGCATACTCCCGGGCGTAACGCGAGCGGCGGTACATCTGTGTTACCGACTCGGTAGAAAGGATGAAAAGCAAAGGACTGTTCACCGATTTATAGGCATAGGCATATCGCAAGGCCTTCACATAATCCGCCTTCTTCTTCTCCAGATCGTGTGAGGTGCGAGCGACTTTCTCTTCCAGCGACGTCACCTGTCTGCCGACCTTTTTCAACTGCAACTCCATCGTATCGATATAACGCTGGCGATTCTCCACTTGATCGGCCAGCATACTGACGTCCTTCATCTTAGTCACAACGGTCCTTTCCGTTGTTTTCAATTCCTTCCGCGACTGATCCAGCCCTCTTTGGATTTCCTTTTTCTGATTCTGTAAATCCTTGATCTTGCGGTTGGTCTGCGCCTGAATCGAGAGACCGCAGCAAAGCAATATCCCAACGAAGAACATCATAATCCTACGGTTCATCACTTCACCAGTTGTTTGAGAATGACATCGGGACTGACTTTCTCATATTTTCCGCCCGGCTCCGGAGTCAGTTCCACATTTTTAGCGTTCCACTTGGGATTGCTCAACGTAAATTGCGCTGTCAGATCTTTTCCGGCACCGGACACGGAGAGCTGCATTTTGTCGGGAGAGCTCTTCTGCTCCACGTTGGCAAAATGCTGGTAGGTCCAATTCAGCGGCGGCACGGAAGGCTGCCCCGGTACCGACACGGAAGTGCTGCGAATCAAACCGGTCAGTAAGTCGACCACGAACCGACATTGCAGCAAACCGCCGGAACGGGTCGTAAACACCGTATTCTCCTGGTCCTTGCTGACATCAAAATCGTCTTCACTCCACTGTCCGTCCTTTCCGGGCACAAACAAATCGTTCCAAAACAACGATTGTAAAGTATAAAAATCAACTCCGGCCTGTTTCAAGTAAGGCACATCTGCATAATTAACCTTCACATACTGACGTCCTATACGGTTGATCATCATCATATACTGTGGCGTAAACTCCAGCCGCCCCACTTCCATGAAACCCAAGGCCACCAGCGACAACTGAATCACCTCATTACGTTTCAGGCTACACGTGCCGCCTGCGGAAAGCGACTTGCCATTCAAGTTCAAGTCGAGGTTCATCTTCGACGTTACCGTACCTTCTTTCAGCCCTGTCGCAGCCATCTTGTCGACCCACTCTTCGGACAGTCCTCCGGCGCCTCCCCCCGGAGTAACCACGCTTTTCGTGGACCGACAAGACGACAACACCAATAACAGGACGCCGATACATCCCCCCACTATGAACTTCATCTTTCTCATTCCTCTATATATTTTCTTAACTGAATCTTTTTCTTCAAACGGTCGGACACATCATCTCCCTTTTCCTGAGCCATCATCCAGTATTTCATCGCCCCGTCCATATCTCCGCATTTCGCATAGATATCTCCGGCATGCTCCAAGACTCCGCCCGACACTTCCTTATCGTTCTTGATGTCGCCCGTAAGCACACGGTCGATATAAAGTTTGGCTTCGGCATAAAATCCCTTGATGAACAGAATCCAAGCGTAAGTATCTATATAATTATTATTATCGGGTTCAGCCACAATCGTACGGTGGCTCATTTCTTCGGCCTTATCCAAGTCTTTCTTCTCCAAAGAAAGATAATAAGCATAATTGTTCAAACAGCCCACATTATTGGGATTATATACCAGACAAGAATCATAAGCGGCAAAGGCCGAATCCTTGAGATCATTACTGTAATACAAATCTCCCGTGATGGAATACATGTCCGATATGAGTTCCTTGTCGGTATCGGGTTTGATCTGCTTCATGCCCGCCCGGAAGACATCCAATGCCTTGTCATTACGATCCAGCTGATAGTAAGAGAATCCCAAATAGAAGTAGTAAGGCAATTGGTCGGGGTCGTGCGTAATGCCGCGCGTACAGATGTCCACCACTTTGGGATAGTCGTTGGCACGGACATAAATCTGCATCAATTGGAGCAAAGCTCCCTGATTATCCGGTTCCAGTTTCAAGATACGCTCCAAAACCGGTTCCACCTGACCGTCCATGTGCTTCAACTGAAGATAGGAAACATACAAAGTCAACATATCTACCGTCTCGGGCACTGAGGAGAACATGCGATCGAACGCATGTAGAATCTCCGTACTGTCGGCATGCGCGTTCTCCCGATCTATAATATAATTGCGCATCAACATGGCCCGGGCCTTATCATCCACCCCTTTGCCATAAAGCAGATCGTTGAGTTGTACCTGATACAGAGAATCTTGCTTTGTCTGTTTATAATAGTCGAGCATAGACATGCGCAGGGCCTGATTTTCAGGTTCCTTTTTCCGCACTTCGTCATAAACAGCCAAAGCTTTATCCGGCTGCTGGACCAGCATATATTGATTGCCGATCAACACGCGGTAGGACAAGTCGTTGGGATTATCCTTGGCCAGACTTTCCAATTCGGCAAAGGCGTTATCATCTTCTTTCATATCGCGGTAGAGCCTGAACTTCTCCATGCTGACGGAAAGGCTCCGACCATCCAGCGTCTCGATACGGTCGAGCGCACGGATCGCCGCCTCGTCGTTGCCGTTATCCGTATAAATGCCCACCAACTGCGCCAAAACATCTGAGCGGGTCGGATTGCATTTTACCATATCCTCAAGTACGGGAGACGCCTGTTTGTAGTTTCGGTTTCTTAAATAAAACGAAGCCAAAGCTTCCTTATAATAAATATTGTCCGGCTGCAATGCCACAGCGCGGGTAAGATTCTGCTCACACTTAGCCGAATCGCCCATGTTCAGCGCATACAGGCCTAAATCGTAAAGCACTTCTCCGGCATCGGGCTTAATGTCCAAACAGTGCATATACAACTCGAAAGCGTCGTCGTAACGCCCCGCCAGCTTATCCTTGACCGCTTCTAAATAGTAATAATCGAATCGGCGTTGCGCTTCGTCCGACACCCCTTGTGCCGTTCTCCCCGTCTTGCAAGCCGAAAACAACAGGGACAGCCCGATAAAGGCGCAGCCCATCCAAATTAAAATCTTTTTCACAATCTTTATTTTACTCCTGAATGGCCGAAGCCACCTGCTCCTCTTTCCGTTTCATCTAAACTCTCGACCGACATCCATTGCGCAGCCTCATAACGTGAAACCACCATCTGGGCTATTCGCTCGCCGTCGCAAATTTCAAAAGGCTCGGCCGACAAATTCACTAAAACAACACGAATCTCACCGCGATAATCGGCATCGATCGTACCCGGCGAATTCAATACGGTCACTCCTCTCTTCAACGCCAGCCCGCTACGAGGCCTGATCTGGGCCTCAGTACCCTGAGGCAGGGCTATATATAGTCCGGTAGGCACCAGACAACGCTCCAACGGCTTCAAGACAATCGGCTCCTCCAAACACGCACGAAGGTCCATGCCGGCAGAGTCCGGTGTGGCATATCGGGGCAGAGGATGATGAGATTTATTCATCACAAGTATTT
>JAJPYK010000276.1:0-1394 GCA_021205005.1 Paraprevotella sp.
CCTCCATGTTGCCTAGAGAAGTCATAGAGGCAACTGCTGCTGCATGTTTGGATTTCGAGGGAAGTGGTCTTTCTATAATGGAAATTAGCCATCGGGCTAAGAACTTTCAGCCTGTGGTAGACAACGCTGTGGAATTGGTGAAAGAATTATTTGATTTGCCTTCCGGTTATTCCGTGTTATTTTTAGCAGGGGGAGCCAGCATGGAATTTTGTCGCGTACCCTATAAATTCTTGGAAAAGAAAGCTGCATACTTGAATACCGGCACATGGGCTAAGAAGGCGATTAAAGAAGCGAAATTGTTTGGTGATGTAGTGGAAGTCGCTTCTTCAGCCGATGCAAACTATACTTATATACCTAAGAACTTTTCTATTCCGTCAGATGCAGATTATTTGCATGTGACTACAAACAATACGATATTCGGCACGGAAATGCGCTATGATGTAGACAGTCCTGTACCTTTGATTGCGGACATGTCTTCCGATATTTTCTCCCGTCAGGTCGATGTGAGCAAATACAATTGTATTTATGCCGGTGCACAGAAGAATGTGTCTATGGCAGGAGTAAATATTGTAATAGTGAAAGACGATGCTTTGGGTAAGGTGTCTCGCGCTATTCCTACGATATTGGATTATAGAACTCATGTGAAGAACGGTTCTATGTTCAATACTCCTCCTGTAGTTCCTATTTATTGTGCCATGAAGAATTTGGAATGGGTGAAGAAGAATGGCGGTGTGCAAGCAATGGATCGACGTGCCAAAGAACGTGCCGATATGTTGTATGCCGAAATTGATCGCAACAAGCTTTTCAAGGGTACGGTGAAAGAAGAAGACCGTTCGTTGATGAATATCTGTTTCGTTATGAATGATGAATATAAGGAACTTGAAGCGGATTTCTTGAGCTTTGCTACGGAACGCGGTATGGTGGGAATTAAGGGACATCGTAGCGTGGGAGGTTTCCGTATTTCTTGTTATAATGCGCAAACGATCGAAGCGGTTCGTGCCTTGATACAGACTATGCAGGATTTTGAGGCACAGCATTGAGGACGTGATTGCAGATGTCGAGAAAAAGTCTTGCGCTATTGATATTAATCGGATATAAATAAAAGTCTATGGCTAAAATATTAATTGCCACCGAGAAGCCTTTTGCAAAGATCGCGGTGGATGGAATAAAAGACATATTTGAAAAAGCCGGAATCGAAATTGTTCTATTGGAAAAATATACGGAGAAATCGCAGTTGTTGGCCGCTGTGGCGAATGTGGACGCTATGATTATCCGTAGTGATAAAGTAGATAATGAAGTATTTGAAGCGGCTAAGAATTTAAAGATCGTAGTGCGTGCTGGAGCCGGCTATGATAATGTGGATCTTACCTCGGCTACTGCCCATGGAGTAGTAG
>JAJPYK010000276.1:1404-6090 GCA_021205005.1 Paraprevotella sp.
GAGTAGTAGTAATGAATACTCCCGGACAGAATTCCAATGCTGTGGCAGAGCTCGTTTTTGGCATGTTGATTTTTGCCGTGCGTAATTTCTATAACGGTAAAGCCGGAACAGAGCTGAAAGGTAAAAAACTGGGTATTTTAGCTTTTGGTAATGTGGGACGAAGGGTAGCCCACATAGCTAAAGGTTTCGATATGGACGTTTATGCCTATGATGCTTTCTGCCCTGCATCCGTTATAGAGTCGGAGGGGGTAAAGGCAACGACTTCGCAAGAGGATCTCTTTAAGCAATGCGATATCGTTTCACTGCATATACCGGCTACGGCTGAAACTCGTCAAAGCATTAATTATGCGTTGGTAAATTATATGCCGAAAGGAGGAGTGTTGATTAATACGGCACGTAAGGAAGTGATTAATGAGCCCGAATTATTGAATTTGATGTAGGAGCGTACGTATTTGAAGTATGTGACGTATATTATGCCGGAGGCTGATGCCGAATTCCGAACTTTGGACGGGCGTTACTTCTCGACTCCCAAGAAGATGGGGGCTCAAACGGCTGAAGCCAATATAAATGCCGGCGTAGCGGCAGCTCGTCAGATTGTGGCTTTCTTGAAAGAAGGATGTACTCAATATCAGGTGAATAAGTAATCACAGACATTATGGCTCTGGTTAAACCGTTTCAAGGACTTCGTCCCCCAAAAGAATGGGTAGAGAAAGTGGAGTGTCGCCCTTATGATGTGCTCAATTCAGAAGAGGCCCGTCGTGAGGCAGGAGATAATGAGATGTCGCTTTATCATGTGATTCATCCGGAGATTGATTTTCCAGAGGGTACGGACGAGTATGCGCCTTGCGTGTATGAAAAAGGAGCCGAAAACTTTGCTAAATTTCAGCGAAATGGTTGGCTGATACAGGATGCAAAGCCTATGTATTATATTTATTCGCAGACGATGAATGGCCGTACTCAGAATGGCATCGTGCTTGCTGCTTCTGTGGATGACTATTTGAACGGAGTGATTAAAAGGCATGAGCTGACACGTCATGATAAGGAGGAAGACCGCATGAAACTCATTCGTGTTACGGATGCTAATATTGAACCTGTCTTTCTTTCCTTTCCGGATAATCCGACATTGGCGAATTTAGTACGAAATTTTGTGATTCAGCCTCCGGGTTATGATTTTATCGATCATATTGACGGATTCAGGCACCGCTTTTGGTTAGTGGATCAAGATGACGATATTCATCTTATTACTCAAGAATTTGCTAAAATGCCTGCATTGTACATAGCCGACGGACATCATCGTACAGCGGCTGCTGTCCATGTAGGACAGGAGAAATCCTTGGCTCACGGCGGAAAGAACCCGGAGGCGGAATACAATTATGTGATGGCGGTTTGTTTCCCAGCCGGCGAATTGACGATATTAGACTATAATCGTGTAGTGAGAGATTTGGGTGAATACTCAGCTTCTGATTTCCTGGAAGCACTTAAAAGTAATTTTGAGGTGACTTGTATGGGTGAGAAAGAGTATAAACCGGAACGAATTCACGAATTTGCATTGTATTTTCATGTCAATTGGTATCGGTTGCGTGTACTCGCCGGCCGTTTTAATGGAAATGATCCCGTGGACTCTTTGGATGTAAGCATCAGCAGTCGACTGATCTTGGATGAACTATTGGGTATTAAGGATCTGCGCCGTGATCATAGAATAGACTTTGTAGGCGGTTTACGTGGCTTGAGCGAGTTGAAGCGGCGGTGTGATTGCGGAGAAATGAGAATGGCATTGGCTTTATATCCGGTTTCCATGCAACAAATCATGGATATTGCAGATCGAGGTGAAATCATGCCTCCTAAAGCCACATGGTTTGAACCAAAGTTACGCAGCGGCTTGGTTATCCATAAGCTTTCGTAACGGGAATATGATGAACTTTGCAACTCCGGTTGCCGGTGTAATAGCAGGCGATCGGAGTTCTTTTGATAATGAAAGTGTATCATGGAAGAAGACTTGTATAAAACCATCAGTGCCCCCTCAATCGGAGAATATAGCGAGAAGCGTAGCAAATTCTTGGCTTTCGCTCATCCTGTACAAACAGTAGAGGAGATAAAGACGTGGATCTCATATTATCAAAAACAATACTACGATGCTCGTCATTGCTGTTATGCCTATATATTGGGAGCAGACCGGAAGAACTTTCGTGCAAATGATAATGGGGAGCCTTCAGGGACTGCCGGAAAACCCATTCTTGGACAAATTAATTCTTATGAACTGACTAATGTCTTGATTGTTGTTATCCGTCATTTCGGAGGCATTAAACTGGGAACGAGCGGTCTGATTCAAGCCTACAAGATAGCTGCCGCTCAGGCAATACAAGCAGCTACTATTGTGGAACGGACCGTAGATGAATATGTTACTTTCTTCTTTGAGTATCCATTTATGAATGCCATAATGCGCATTGTTAAAGAAGTGGGACCTCTGATTGTCGCTCAAGGATATGATCATGATTGCAGCATGACGTTGCGTATTCGTAAAGGGCGGATGGCACTGCTCAAAGCCCGTTTGGAAAAAGTCGAGACTGTACATTTCAAATCCTAACAGTACGCATTTTCATATTCAATCATTCATCTCAGATTCCTTTCTGCTCATTCACAAGAAGCATCATCCCTTCATTGTTTTTCTTATTTCGGGATATTATTCCATTAAATTATTGCATTCATCTATCCATGCTGTGGCCGATGCGTCACTCGGCATGCGCCAATCTCCACGTGGACTTAATGAACAACTTCCGACTTTAGGCCCATCGGGTAAACAAGAACGTTTGAACTGTTGGGAGAAGAATCGGCGAAAGAACGTGGTTAACCACATCTTTATAACTTCGTCTGTATACTTTTCCTTGAAAGCCAACCCGGCCAAGTAGAATATTTTAGACGGACGGAATCCAAAGCGTAATACGTAATAAAGGAAGAAGTCATGCAATTCATACGGGCCTACGAGGTCTTCGGTTTTTTGGCTGATGTTTCCGTCTTCGTCAGCGGGAATCAGTTCCGGACTTATCGGAGTGTCCACAATGTCAAGCAATATGGCTTGTGATTTCTCGTCAATAATATTTTCCGCAACCCAATTGACTAAATGCCTTACCAGGGTTTTAGGTATGGACGCATTGACCCCGTACATACTCATGTGGTCGCCATTATAGGTGGCCCATCCCAATGCCTGTTCGGACAAATCTCCCGTACCCACAACCAATCCGTTCATTTGATTAGCCACATCCATTAGGATCTGGGTCCGTTCACGGGCTTGTCCGTTTTCATACGTTGTATTGTGGTTGCTCATGTCAAAGTCAATATCCTTAAAGTGTTGGATACAAGCCTGGTTAATGCTGATTTCTCTAATGGTTATCTCCAGACTTTCCATCAGGCTGATTGCATTGTGATAAGTACGATCGGTTGTGCCGAATCCAGGCATGGTAATTCCTATGATGCCTTTCCTAGGCAAACCCAGTTTGTCGAATGTCTTAGTGCAGACCAATAAGGCGAGAGTAGAATCTAATCCACCGGAGATGCCGATAACGACGGTTTGCGTTTGAGTATGTACCAATCTTTTGGCCAATCCTTCTATTTGTATAGCAAAGACTTCTTCGCATCTTTCTTCCAAAGCCTTGCCTGTCGGTACGAAAGGAGAGGGGTTGATCACTCGGCTAAGCTCTATTTCTTTTTTGGAAAATAGTTCCGTATCGATCTGCTGTACATCTTTTGAATGGATACGAGCCAAAGAAGCAGAGAAAGTCGTGTTTATTAGCCTTTCCGAACGCAAACATTCTACATCTATTTCAGTATAAATCAACTGTTCTTTGAAAGAGAATCGTTCGCTTTCTGCCAAGAGAGTTCCGTTTTCGTAGATAAATCCCTTTCCGGCGAAGACTAAATCTTGTGTACTTTCACCGAAACCTGCACCTGAGAACACGTAGCCTGCCAGACAGCGTGCGCTTTGTTGGGCTAATAAAGATTTCAGATAATCTTGTTTACCGACCCCTTCGTTATCTGCGCTGAGATTGAAGATGATTTCAGCTCCTTTGAGAGCCAGTTCCGAACTGGGGGGGATGGGGGCCCATACATCCTCACAGATTTCTACGCCGAAACAGCAAGAAGGAGTATTGAATATGATATTGCGGCTTAGGTGAACCAATTGACCGCAAATTAACACATTACAGTCCCCATGAACATCACCGGAAGTAAACCAACGTTGTTCGTAGAACTCTTTATAATTCGGCAAATAAGTTTTCGGCACTAAACCTAAGATCTTTCCTTTCTGTATGACTGCCGCACAATTTAATAGCGTGCCATGATAGGAGATAGGCAAACCGATGATAGATATAATATCTAAGGATCGGGTAAAATCCAAGATGCCGATCAAACACATTTCAGCTTCATCCAATAATAATTGCTGTGAAAACAAGTCACCACAAGAATAAGCTGTGATACTTAATTCAGGAAAACAAATAATTTCCACGCCTTTTCCTTCAGCCTGAATGATTAGACTTTCAATCTGTGGCGCGTTATATTTGCAGTCTCCCACCTTGACGCCGGGAATGGCCGTTGCTACTCTGACAAATCCGTAATTCATGTCTATAAGTTTGGAATTCGTTCAGCAAAGATAATATAAAGAACACAATAAAAGCAAAAAAAACGGCGGTGAAT
>JAJPYK010000071.1 GCA_021205005.1 Paraprevotella sp.
GTTCCTATCTGTTTCCTGTACATACAGATAGTCTTCAAGAACGTATGTCCTATATAGCAGAGAGTTTTTGGAAAAGGAAACTTTCGGCCGCCCCCGTTGTAGTCGGTCGCGATTTCAGGGATAAGCGTGTTTCGGCGGTTTCTGGTCTGGTGAGCGGATCAGGTAAGGTCTCTTTCTTGATATTGGCAGACGACCGATGGAACGGGATGATAAGTAAGGTACATGCCAATGTGGATTATTTATATGTATGTCGCGGATTTCGTGGTCGTTTATCAAGACTTTCCCGACTGTTTCGTCCTGGCTGTGTGGTATTAGATGCTTCTTTATGGAAATACGATAGTAAGCGTTATATTCAAGAATGTCGGACATTGGGATGGAATTACTATGATATGGAAGTGCTAGGAGCGTTAAAAGTTGCTTTATATTGATGAGCGGTATGCTTTTTATCGTAACTTTGTAGAATAAAAACCGTAATACGATTTTCTTATGTTGAATAATTTCTTGTCCGGGACTGACGTACAGAGTTTAAGCACGTTGCTGGATGAGGCACACCATATTATAATCACTTGTCATGTTTCGCCCGATGGTGACGCCATGGGGGCGGTATTAGCTTTTTCCCATTTTCTTTGGCGAAAAGGGAAAGACGCTACTCCTGTCGTACCTAATATATTTCCGGATTTCCTAAGATGGATGCCGGGAGCGGACCGCGTGTTGATTTATGATAAACATGAAGAGGAAGTCGCTCCGTTGTTGAAGACGGCAGATCTGTTCATTTGTTTGGATTTTAATGCTCCTGATAGTCTGTTGGGCTTGAAAGATCCGATCGTAAGTTCCGAGGCGCCCAAGATCATGATCGATCATCATTTGGATCCTGCAAATTTCTGCAATTGGTCTGTTTCCCGTCAGGATATGAGTTCTACTTGTGAACTGCTCTTTCGGATTTTGGTTCAGTTGGACGGATTAGAACCGATGACGTATGAGGAGGCCACTTGTTTGTATACCGGTATGATGACGGATACGGGATGTTTCTCCTATAATTCCAATCGCAGTGAGATCTATTATATCGTAGGTCAATTGCTGACGAAAGGCATAGACAAGGATAAGATTTACAGGAATGTTTTTTTCAATTACTCGGCCGATCGTTTCCGTTTGTTAGGCTATATGCTTTATGTCAAGCTGGAACTTTTTCCCGAATATCACGCTTCGTTGATGACGCTTACACGAGTCGAACAGAAGAAGTTTTCTCATAGAAAGGGAGATACGGAAGGTTTTGTAAACATCCCTCTTCAGATTCGTAAGATGAAGTTATCCATATTTTTGCGTGAAGATACGGAGCGTGATGTCATTCGTGTATCCACACGTTCTGTCGATGACTTCCCTTGTAACCGTATGGCGGCAGAGTTCTTTCACGGTGGAGGGCATTTGAATGCGGCCGGGGGAGAGTTGGCGTGCAGTATGGAAGAAGCCGTAGAGATAGTGAGAAAGGCTTTGAAGAAATACACGGCCTTGCTCGCAAAATAAATAAAAGCAGATAAAATCGGAAGGATAGAACAATATGAAAAAGATCATTTACATTTTAGCGGTTTTGTTGTGTGTCGGATGGGGCTTGCAGAGCTGCGATAAAGGAGAAACTTATGCCGAGCAGCTGCAGAAGGAACGTGATGCGATTTCCGCATTCTTGAATCGCGATGTGGTGATTCGCTCCAGTGACGGCGCGGAATTGATTCGTGTGGGTAAGATCAATACCATTTCGGAAAGTACGTTTTATGCACAAGACAGTACGACAAATTTGGATAGAAACGAATATGTGGTTTTCGATAACACCGGAGTTTACATGCAGATTGTCCGTAAGGGAGTAGGTGAGAAACTGAAGAGCGGACAACAAAAGCGCATCATTTGTCGCTATACGGAATTCAATATATTAAGAGATTCCGTACAGACTACGAATAACTCGTCTTATTGGTTGACCACTCCGGACATTATGGATGTGACCAATACTTATGGTACTTTCAATGCTTCGTTCAATACTTCTATAAACGGGGGAGGAGTGATGTACCGTTACTATGGTTCTACCGCAGTGCCTGCGGGCTGGTTGGTTCCGTTGACTTATATTAATATCGGGCGTCAGGTGACAGCCGATGAGGAGATAGCTAAAGTACGTTTGATTGTGCCACATTCCCAAGGACATAGCGATGCGTCGTCGAACGTGTACCCTTGTTTCTATGAAATTACTTATGAAGAGATGCGCAATTAGTCTTCTACATAGAGCAAGTCACTCATAATACCGTCGGACAGGAAAAGACCTTGTCGGGTAAGATGGAGCAAACCTTCTGCGGTTTGCTCT
The DNA here is from genome assembly GCA_021205005.1 of Paraprevotella sp. Classification (GTDB taxonomy): domain Bacteria; phylum Bacteroidota; class Bacteroidia; order Bacteroidales; family Bacteroidaceae; genus Paraprevotella. Next base: position 2,345 of record JAJPYK010000071.1, read on the forward strand.
TTTTTATGACTGATTTCGAGCAGTCGCCTTTTTATATAAGGAGCTGCCGATTGTAGGCAGTAGGCGTACAGCTTGTCGCCAAAGCGCAGTCTTAGCTTATGTAAGTCAAGACCTTCAGATGTACGTAGAGCCGTAATAATGCATTCGTTATATTGTTCTTGTATCGTCAATTCTTCTTTTCTGATCCAAGATGCGTGGATGAAGTCCTCCGAACGCCTGCATTTTCCTACCTTATTAATATATAGGTTCAAGTCCGGCAGATTCCATTGACGGTTCTTTCCGTCGAAAGAATGGGCCGATGGTCCGCATCCCAAATACGGAATGCCTTTCCAATAACTGGTATTGTGGCGGGAGCGGAATCCCGGTAATGCGAAAGTGGATATTTCATAATGTTCGAATCCCGCGGATTGAAGTCGGTCGATAAGTAAGTCGAACATGTTGAGACTGAGTTCGTCGTTCGCTTCTTCCACCAGATGTTTGCTGCGCATTTCCCACAAACGGGTATGCTCTTCATAAATGAGCGCATAGGCCGAGAGATTCTGTACGTGCAGTGATGTCGCTTGCGCGATGTCTTTTTCCCATTCGTGTAAGGTTTGTCCGGGCAGACCGTAAATCAAGTCTATGCTGATATTGTCGAATCCGGCTTCTTGGCACGCACGGACTGCTTCAATGGCTTGTTCTCCGCAGTGGCGTCGGTGCAGCAGACGCAATTTTTCGTTATCGAAGGTTTGTATGCCCATACTCAGTCTGTTTATAGGCCATTGTTTGAGTTCCAGAATTTTTTGACCGGACAAATCATCCGGGTTGGTTTCAAGCGTGATTTCGGCGTTCTCGGCTATCGGATAAGTCCGAAGGATTGCATCAAAGAGGTCTTGAAGCAAGTTTGTTTTCAATAGGGACGGCGTACCTCCTCCGATATAGACGGTCTCGATAGAGGGAAGACGTCCTTCGGTCTCCAAGTACGACGCTCTCCACTGAATTTCGTTGATCAATGCTTGGATATATGCTATGCTTTTTTCTCTCCATGTGGTGGAATAGAAGTCACAATAGATGCAGCGAGTGCTGCAAAAGGGGATATGCAAATAAATGCCGGCCATATTAAAAGTACTGATGTCTGTCTGATTTACTTATGCCACAATTCTATGTGGTATCTATTTTCTCAAGTCTGCCCCAAAAATAACCATTTCTTGCCATAGTTCAATCATCTGATGGCAGTCATTCTCAATGTTCCAGAGATTTTCTTCCGTTTTATTGTTTTCTTTTTGTTTGCCACCCCTTGCTATGATGGCAGGCTATGAAAAGGTGTGCTTGAATCCGACGGGGTTACATGAAAGCCGTTTCTTTTTGTATTATGTTGAAAAACATAATTAACAATAGGCGGATTTTGTTGTCCGGATGGATTTTTATTGCTAAATTTCGTGCCATTAAGTTGTTACCTTTAATTTTTACGGTATGAAAGTTTATCAAACAGACGAGATTAAAAACATAGCCCTGTTGGGGAATGACGGTTCAGGTAAAACCACGCTTACGGAAGCTTTGCTTTATGAAGGCGGATTGATCAAGCGGAGAGGGCGTATTACGGCCAAGAATACTGTCAGCGATTATTTTCCGGTGGAGCAGGAGTACGGTTATTCTGTGTTTTCTACGGTATTTCATGTGGAGTGGAACAATAAGAAACTGAATATCATAGATTGTCCGGGATCGGATGATTTTGTGGGAGCGGCCCTCACGGCTTTAAACGTAACCGATACGGCCGTATTGCTGCTAAACGGGCAGTACGGTGCGGAAGTCGGGACGCAAAATCATTCCCGCTATACTGAGAAGCTGGGTAAACCGGTAATCTTTCTCGTCAATCAATTGGACGATGAACGGTGCGATTACGATGCCATATTGGAACAACTGACCTCTATCTACGGCAATAAAGTTGTGCCCGTGCAGTATCCGATCAAGACCGGTCCTGATTTTCATGAACTGATCGACGTATTGCTCATGAAGAAGTATTCTTGGGGAGCCGAAGGCGGAGAGCCTACGATAGAAGAGATTCCTGAGGAACAGAGGGAAAGAGCGATGGAAATGCACAAGACTTTGGTGGAAGCCGCGGCTGAAAATGATGAAACGCTGATGGAGAAATTCTTCGAGAGTGAGACATTGACCGAAGATGAAATGCGGGAAGGCATACGCAAAGGGCTGGCTGCGCGCGGGATGTTTCCCGTATTTTGCGTTTGTGCCGGCAAGGATATGGGCGTACGCCGGTTGATGGAATTCTTGGGAAATGTCGTTCCTTTCGTCAGCGAGATGCCTAAGGTGCACAACACGCGAGGAATGGAAGTGAGCCCCGATCCGAACGGACCCACTTCGCTGTATTTCTTCAAGACGGGAGTGGAACCGCATATCGGAGAAGTGCAATACTTCAAAGTGATGAGCGGAAAGGTACACGAAGGGGATGACCTGAACAATGCCGATCGCGGATCAAAGGAGCGGATGTCACAGTTGTTCGTCTGTGCGGGAGCCAATCGAATCAAAGTGGAAGAACTGGTGGCCGGCGACATCGGTTGCACGGTCAAGCTGAAAGATGTGAAGACCGGCAACACCTTGAACGATAAGAACTGTGAGAATCGTTTCAATTTTATCAAATATCCGAACCCGAAGTACACTCGTGCGGTGAAAGCCGTGAATGAAGCAGAGACCGAGAAGATGATGAATGCCTTGAACCGTATGAGGGAAGAGGATCCTACTTGGATCGTGGAACAAAGCAAGGAGCTCCGTCAGATCCTGGTGCACGGGCAGGGCGAATTCCATCTTCGTACGTTGAAATGGCGTATGGAGAATAACGAGAAGATTGCCATCCGTTTCGAAGAGCCTCGCATACCTTATCGTGAGACTATTACGAAGGCGGCCCGTGCCGATTATCGGCATAAGAAACAGTCGGGCGGCGCCGGTCAGTTCGGCGAGGTGCATTTGATTGTAGAACCGTATTATGAAGGTATGCCCGATCCTGACGTATATCGTTTCAACGGACAGGAGTTTCGCATCAGCGTGAGAAGCCAGGAAGAATTGCCTTTGGAATGGGGCGGCAAATTGGTTTTCATCAATTCAGTGGTGGGCGGAGCTATCGATGCCCGCTTCATGCCTGCCATATTAAAAGGAGTGATGCAGCGGATGGAGCGTGGACCGCTGACGGGTAGCTATGCCCGCGATGTACGTGTGATCGTGTATGACGGGAAGATGCATCCGGTGGATTCCAATGAAATCTCGTTCATGCTGGCCGGACGCAATGCGTTTAGTATGGCTTTCAAGGAGGCCGGTCCGAAGATTCTGGAACCTATTTACGATGTGGAAGTGTTTGTTCCCAGCGATAAGATGGGCGACGTGATGAGCGACTTGCAGGGGCGTCGCGGCATGATTATGGGAATGACCAGTGAAAACGGTTACGAGAAGCTGGTGGCAAAGGTGCCTTTGAAAGAAATGTCGAACTATTGTACCTCATTAAGTTCCATTACCGGAGGACGAGCTTCTTTCATCATGTCGTTTGCCAGCTACGAACTTGTGCCGGCCGACGTGCAAGAGAAGCTGATCAAGGAATTCGAAGCTCAACAGGAAAAAGAAGATTGAACAAGGGAGGTTGTGTCAAAACGTTGGCACAACCTTTTTTCATTGTTTATCGTCGGGCTTATATTCTCATTTGTTTAGGCTGCTTTTTTCTCATTTATT
>JAJPYK010000042.1 GCA_021205005.1 Paraprevotella sp.
CGGGGCTATTTGATTAATTGTTTAACTCGTCCCATTTTAACGGGACACTAATGATGTTGCATATTAGAATCGAAAGATGTTCCGGTACTGAAATAACCGAAGACCAAAGTCAAGCCTACTACTCCCCACCATATCACACGCCTGATCCGTTTATGGTGTAAGGCAATCCCCAACTTACCTAATGATAATCCGTATCGATGGATCTCCTCCCTTTGTTGTGGCTTTAAAAAGACAGGTAAACCAATCAATACGAACAAAATAGTACCGATCAACATCAAAGAGCCGAATAATCCTAAGTCCCTCATGGCCTGGGCATCCAACAAGACAAGACATAGAAACGCACTGACCGTAGTGATGTTCCCCACCAACAAAGGCGGAATCATTTCCTTCAGTGCTTCCCGCATATTCGTTTCAGGCTTGAGATGGTCGATAAAATGCAACGGATAATTCACGGCTATGCCGATAATAACAGAACCTATCCCAATCACAATCAGCGAGATTCCGTCACGCATCAATGCGATAATCCCTAAAGCGAAAAGCCAACCGACAAATACGGATATGCCAATCCATATCAAATCACTGATTCTGCGAAAAGAATATAGGAGAATCAAGAAGATGAGCACCACAGAAAGGCTTATGGCCAATATACTGCCGGCCTTTATCTGTGCTGCATTGGTGGCTGCAATCAATGGAGCTCCGACAGTAGATACAGTCAATGAAGGGCAAACCGATTTCACGTCGGCAACGCAATCATCCAATAAATGCTGCAACTCCTGATTGTGATGAGAATCACTGATGCCAAAAGGAGAATCTAACAGAACAATCCCTACGCTATCCTTGAAAAGATATCCGTCTATGGCTTGATATGCCCCGTCCATACTCAAGTCTCTCAGACGATGAGTAATTCCCGAACTGAGATGCAAAGGATCATAAGGCAGACTTTGCGTCATAAATCCTCCCGTAGGAAGCATCAACATAAGTTTATCTTGCTCCATTTGAGACTGCAAATGTGCAGAACCTGTAACCAACGAATCAAGACGAAGATAATCGGAGTCCGTAAGTAACAAAGGATAAGTCTGCCAGACAGTCTGCAACACTTTCAACATCGCAGTTTCATCTACCTTCAAACGCAGATTCTTAACCCAATGACCGGTATCCCGTCGGGCAACAGACTTTCCAAATGCCTCTATACCCGTTTCTATACTCAACAGTTTATCTTCATCCCTGGCATTGTCTTGAGCCTTGAAAGTCACCGCTATCGTATTCTGTCCTCCCAAGTTATTGAACACCGCCGAATACTTGGCCGTCTCCTGATCAAGCGGCATAAACGCAGCTATGTCCTCATTATGTTTCATGTGATAAGCCGAAATCCCACACAATAACAACAACAGGCACATTCCTCCATATACCCAAGCGCGATGAGGAGACAATTTATCGAATATTTTAAGGAACAATTTCATCGTATGGTTCTTAATAATTTTGAGGGCAGACCATATACTACAGCCAAGAAACAAAGCAGAGTATTCAATAAGCTGATACGTGCGAAATCGTATATCGGACGAAAATGAGTCACTCGCAATCCGGCCGGCGGATAGTAGACCTTTATAGAAACAGGAATCATACGAATGCCACGCCAAGCCGCATAGACTAACATTTCCAATTCGGCCTCATATCGTGAAGTGACCCACCACATATGTCCCATTTGTCTTAAAGGATATGAACGAAAACCGGTTTGAGTATCGGGCAAATTCACGCCGGTCTGCAATCTGAACCAAAAGTTAGAAGACCTATTGGCAAAAGTATTCTTTGACGGCATACCCTCTTCTTCTAAATTACGACTTCCAATAATCATACTGTCCGGATGTAGAAGCATCGCCTCGACAAACCGGGGAATATCACTCGCGAAGTGCTGCCCGTCGGCATCGATCGTTATTGCATAATCGAATCCAAGTTCACGGGCCTTGCGAAATCCCATCTTGAGAGCAGATCCCTTTCCTCTATTACGACCGTAAGCGACAATAGTCGCATCCACATCCGATAACAAACGATCCGTCCCATCCGTACAACCATCATTCACCACGATGATGTCATGTGTATACTTTAATACCTCTTCAATAACTTGAAGAATGGTACCCCTGTTATTATATGTCGGAATGATCACGCACCACATGATAGGTCATTGACATCTTAGAAAAAACCTGTTCGCCTATGGCAAATGAAGCAGAGATCTTGCACTCCTCTCCATTCTCCACGATTTTCATTAATTTAATCGCCCATTCGGTATGCTCTTCTGGAGAAATCACAGCTATGTATTTCACATTTTTGATCTCAGTCAAAAAGACTTCGCACCCCAAATGCAAAGAAAGCACTTCCGTAATCATCTGTATCTGACATACCCCGGGAGTAATCGGGGCAGAAGGAAAATGAGCCTTGTAGATCTCATGATCGGGATTAAGCCGGATCCATACAGTCCAACTTTCCTCCCCACGTTCCTTACGAATAATATGAAAAAACTTATTCAACAGCATGTTCGATCGGCTTTAAATGGTAGATGATTTTCAAACGTATATTGTTTAAGACGATGGAACAGTCATCTCCTGACAAAAAAGTACGCCCTTTCAACGTTTTACTTCCAAAGCTAAATAATACAGCCATATCTTTAGTTATGACTCTATGGATATATCGTTTATTCAAAAAACCGATAACATTATATAACCTCACTTTACCATCAACTGAGGAATATATCGCATCGTAAGCCTTGATACCGAATTCATTCACCACACTCATTGTTCTTTCCGTACCGTCCATTCGGATGATACAAATACCGGAAACATGCTTTCCGTGCGGGAAATCTATATCAATCACATACTGACGAAACTCTTGCGCAACAGCTGAAGCTGTCCATAAGAAAAAGAATAAAAGCGATATGATATGCAACGACCTCATCATGACATTATTTCACATTAAAAACGGCATCATCAATAGAGATGTTCCTCTTTACATTCATCATTTCAATCGTTGTTATATCACCGCTTTTCTCGACAAGCTCTACCGATGTTACCATCTGTTGTACCGGATCTATGTGCAAACGAATGCTATCGAAAAATTGTTGCAAGTCTTTTTGCTGAGGAACAAGCTTAGCCATCCAGTTCTTTTTTAAAGTGTACATCGTCACCTTAAAATATTTAGTATCCGTAAGACACTTACCGGTTATGCTATTCATCATGATACGGGCTATCTGCTGAAACGTCCGACTTGACTTTACATCCACCACATCTGTTTTCTGCGATGATTTTAGCATGACCTTATCCTTGTTCAAAACAAAAGTATAAGCGTAAGGAGACAAATATTCCCATCGAAGCAATCTGCCACCTTTATAGAACATTCTACCTCGCGATACCAAAGCCGTTTTAAGTAATGACAATCGTTTGATTTGTTTAAAATCACACTGCAAACTCATCGTTTTACCGGCAGCATCACAAACGCTGGCAATCATTTTCTGACTCTAGGACTCACCTACTTTATCTTGAGCCAAAGCACAACCAGACACCAAAATCACGAAAAAAAGAAATATAAACTTCATATCCAACTACATTCTATACGGCACTTCATTTAAGTATCAATAGACATCCGCATATAATCAATGCACATCCGATCCATCGATAGACAGAAACAGTCTCATGAAAAAATAGGATGGCAGCAAACATACCTAAGACATAACTAAGACTGATCATAGGATAAGCCATACTAAAAGGAAAATTCTTCAGTATAAACATCCAAAGTAAAGATACCGCCCCATAACAGACTCCACACGACGCAAACTGCCAATTGCCCAGCAAAGAATGCCAAAACTCTCGATTCCATCCGAAAGGTCGCATTTCCTGCAAAGCAAACTTCAGGAGCACTTGCCCACCAGACAAAAGAAGGCACTGAAATAATACAAGGGGAAATAGTTTCCACATAAATTTCTACTGTTTTACAAGAACCTTAGCAACAGACGTTACTCCGATAGAAACATCTTCCCCACGAAGACGGAAAAGCATGTCATGTAATATAGGGGTCACCTCATTGTGATAACCAATGAGAGCATTCCGAATCCGACCTTGCTGCATCAATATCTCCGCATTATGCTGACAAAGTTCAAGAGCTCGATCGGCGTCCGTATCAGTATAGGTTATATTATAACCATGACAATGCGTATGTACGGCTAATGTCCCCGCAATAGTATTGTGCGTACTTTGCATAAAAAGTGTAGGACTGAGCCCATCTTCTCCCTCACGACACATTTGATAAAGGAATTTCTCACTATTCTCCAACATACCGTAAGACGTTCCTATGATGATGGCGTCAGGTGTTTCAATGCCGGCATCTCTCAAGACAGACAATGATGTCCACATAGCCGACTTCAACAAAGCGCATAGCCGACGTGTAGCCATTGGAGACATCAATAACTTGAGGGCATCCAGAGAAGTACCAGGAGCTGAACATTTCGTTGCAAGAGTAAAGACGGACGATGGGAAATGTACCGATTTCCTCTGCTTTTCATCAGATACATCTTCGATAGGCTTATCACTTTTCGATATAATTAATGAAGCATCATTCCCTCCAAAACCAAAACTGTTGGACATTATGTGCTTCAAGTTCGCTGTTTGAAGTTTGGACACGGGGATTATACCTCCCGGTATTGGATGCTTCCAACCTAAATTTGCCGGTATGAAACCATCAAGTAATGCTAATAAACTTATGACTAACTCTATGCTCCCAGCAGCAGATGTGGCGTGTCCGGTGAAAGGTTTTGTACTCGATACAGGAGGAACGGTCCGCATAAAAATACGTTTCAGTGCCGTACTCTCACTGGCGTCATTATTCGGAGTTCCGGTACCATGAGCAGTGACATAATCAATATCTTCCGGCGTCAAGCCCTCCATTTCAAGCGCCTTTTTCATGGCGAGATATGCACCATCTCCATTTGGAGAAGAGGCTGTTTGATGGAAAGCATCACATGAATTACCATAACCCGAAAGCACAGCTAAAGGTTTGACTCCGCGCTCAGCAACAGAAGATAAGCTCTCAAGCACAACAAAAGCAGCCCCTTCTCCCAAATTCAGGCCCTTGCGTGAATCATCAAATAGCCTGCAACGCTCTGCATCAAGAATCATCAAGCTGCGAAAACCATTAAGATGAAACAAACTGAGCGACTCGCTTCCTCCTGCAATCACCACATCTGCTTTTCCTGTACGTATCATATCAGCACCCACAATGATTGCATTGGATGCAGAAGAACAAGCCGTAGAAACAGTAAGCGTGTGTGAAGCTTTAATACCCCAATAAGCCGACATCAGCTTGGTTGTCGCTCCAGAATCATGCGTACGCAATAAATCCAGATAATCGTCTTTCTCCAACATGTCTAAGAAATGTTGTTCCGTACGATCCATTCCTCCTACAGTAGTTCCTGAAATGAGATAGGCCTCATCCGATATGTTTCCGGACTGCTTCAAAGCCTGGCGAATCGCTTCTATTCCTAAAAGAGCTGTTCTATTATATATATCCTCCTCAGTCGAAGGAATATCCAGCATAGCACACAAATCCTGATTGGATAGTTTGACCTCTCCACAAGGCAGGCCTTTATGCTTGGACGACAAGAAACGCAACGGTCCAATACAGGAATTACCTTTCAATAAAGCATGCCTCACTTCATCCCTATTGTGGCCAATAGCCGAGATAATACCTACACCGGTGATGAAAACAGCACTATTCATTTTTGACGATGTTCAAATACATATTGAGCCATAACACGAACAGACTTAAAGATATCCTTTCCTTGGGCAGGATCGCTAAGTTTAATGCCATATTGCTTCTCAAGAAGGACTATCAATTCTAAGGCATCAATTGAATCAAGCCCCAAACCGTCTCCAAAGAGAGGAGCATCATCGTCAATGTCATCACAAGTCATATCTTCCAGATTAAGTACCTTAATCATCTGTTGTTTGAGTTCTATTATTAGTTCTTCCATATTAAATCTATTTTTATCGTTCAATAATATATAATGT
>JAJPYK010000263.1 GCA_021205005.1 Paraprevotella sp.
TACGATATACAATCCAGAGGTTAGACCTTCCAGAGCCTTTGAGGAGTCTACTTGGCTACGTACTTGCGTTCCATTTACGTGGTATACATCTACTGGTTTATTGTCTGTTTTTGCTTGTTCCACATTTGTTGTCCCGCCGTTGGGTACGATACGCAACCGGTTTATGTTGGCAGAGTTGGCAGAAATATAAGCACGGAAAGGATGTATACCTACATTCGTTGTATTGACGTTCCAGAATGAGTCGTCTGAAATGATGTAAGAACCTTGTGCCACCGGATAAATAGACGTATAAGTTCCTTGCATTTGGCCGTAAGAAAGGGTAGAGGGCGTGGCTTCTATCTGTATATCGGAGACATGGATCTCCAATGCGCTTTCCGTTGTTCGGAACAAACTCGGAGTATTGGCTTTCAGCTGGGCTGTACTTTCTACGTTCAACTGGTCGTTCTCAATGTGGGTTATACTGTAAAAGGTTATATGATCGTCACTTTTCACTTCGAAGGGTAATATTGTTGTTCCCCATTCTCCGGAAGATAAGTTTCGGTTATAAGACGCCTTGATAGCCGTGAACGTTGTGGGGACATAGAACGGTTCTCCATCCGTTAAGGTCAGGTTGGCGCAAGTGTATTGGCCTTCCGTCTCTTCCATTATTATATTTGGAGTATTTTCAAGGCCTTCTTCTGCTTTTACATAGATCAGGCAATTAGGATTTAATCCTTCCGGTACAGAAAAATCAGATACTCCATTTACTTCCGTCAAGTCAATGGACGTGATGGATGAAGCATCATAGGTTCCGATAATTGTAGCAAAAGTCGATTCATCCCAATCTCCTTGTAATTTCAGGTTGGTTCCAGTACCGATATTTGCCAATGTGTTACCTGCTTGCAACGTAAACGTTGTTGTATAGCCTTTTCCTCCGTTATCGTCTTTGAGTATATCACCCAAGTATTCGGCTTCAAACCATATTTTCAATTCATGCTGGCCGTTTGCCAAAGTCTCGTTTTCAAGGATGTTGCGTTCTTGTGCTTGCCACGAATAAGTTTTTCCGTCTTCGCTGTCTGTATCCCTACTTAGGGAGATACGATGGGGTTTTGAACCATCAATTTGATAGCAGAGTGTCACGTGTACCGTATCATACTTGATGTCGCCTTGATTATAGATGACTTTCGTGTTGATTTTACCTCCGAGATTGATGCCTTCATCGGCATTGTCTATGGTTAAATCCGTGAGATCTTTTGCGGGATTTCCATTGAAGGACAATTGAGGAGCTTCCAAATAATCGAGCATTTTGTCATACGAAAGTTTGAAGTTTGGGTAATCGTACATGATTTGCCAGCGTCCTATAATATCTTTCGTATTGGTTAAAGCCATTTTCTTCACGTTGTAGTCTTCCAGGATATCGGCCTGTTGTTCGAATCCGTCCATACCTACGGTGCGGAATTGCATTTCGATTTTTCCGTTTCCTTTGGACGTTACTGGGGTTACATATCGTCCGATGTGGTCTTGTCCCGGTCTGTCTAAACTTGTATAGACTCCATATTCTTCTTGACTTCCGTCTCCCGGATTATAGTTACTCAGGTAAATAGTGGGGCGTTGGGCGTCGCAAATGAATTGTGTACGCATGGAACCATCACTATTTTGCCATAAACGGGCATAAAAAGTCACCGTCGTGTCTGAATCCAAGTTGAACGTCCTTAATTTGCCGGGATCGATACGGGGGCCGCAGTCATCGGCACCGTTGGTCGCTCCTTCGAACTGGACTACATAGAAATAGTCACTTGCATAAGTCGATCCAGCTTTATTTTTATCCACTACGATGAAATCCTTGTTCAATTTGATTTGCAGGAGGTAGGTACTGTCCGCGAGACGTTTTAATTTGTACTCGTCATTCCTGTCCAAATTCAATTCACCTTTCTCATTAGTCCCGAACCCTTCGCGGATAACCAGATTCTTTTCGAATGTCCCGTAATAAGGACCTTCTGTGATTTGTGCTTGTACCCATTCGGCTCCTGCCATCAGTGCCGTACATAAAAATATGAATCCTTTTCTCATGGTATGAATTTTAATGTTTCACGGCAAAGATAGGAAAATGACGTTCCTGTCCATGCAATGATATTGTTTATTATTGCCAGAATCCTGTTTACTGCGGTTAAAAACAATATGTTTGCCTTTTTATCTGCTCATATGGGAATTCATCTCTTTATTATTTCTTTTCCATTTCTTTGTAACGTGTCAGTGCCTCGATATAATAATAGTCGGCATAATTGATGGATGCGTCTATTTCATACCCTCCCGGCAAATTACCCGTGCTGTGGAGCAGAAAAGACGGATTGATGTCACGACTTTGGTAACGGTCGGAAGAAAGGCTTTGAAGCATGCAGAGTGCGGCTTTTTTGTATGTTTCCGCTTTTTGTGTTTGATCTTCCAGTTGGGATAGCTCCAACAAGCCGGAAGCTACGATGGCCGCTGCCGAAGCGTCTTTGGGTGCAATCGGGATCTTAGGGTCATCGAAGTCCCAATAGGGGACATAGTCCCCAGGAAGACGCGACAGATATAAGTCTGTCACTTTCTCCACGAAACGAAGATATTTGGGGTCTCCTGTTTCACGATAGACTATGGTAAAGCCATATATAGCCCAGGCTTGTCCGCGTGCCCACATGGAATTGTCACTGTAGCCTTGGTTCGTTGTTCCTTTCAGGAATCGTCCGCTGATGGTGTCGTACACTGCTACGTGATAACAAGATCCGTCCGGGCGGAACTGATTTTCCATAGTCTTTTCGGCATAGCTGACCGCCATATTATAATAATCTTTTTTGCCGCCATGTTTTGCCGCCCAAAACAAAAGTTCGAGGTTCATCATGTTGTCCATTATGGTGTTGTGTGGCCAATTCATCTGCTTCACCATTCCGGGCCACGATAGCATCGTACCGACCTTGGGATTATAGAATTTGGATAATTTTTCCGCTCCTTTAAGCAAGATTTGTTTATATTCATCTTTCTTTGTCAGACGATAAGCATTGCCGAAACTGCAATAGAATTGGAATCCTAAATCGTGATAGCCCTTATGACTGGCAGACAAGAGGGCTGTGAGAGATTCCGTGTATAAGGCGGCTGCTTTTTCGATTTGGGGATTGTTGGTATATTCATAGTCGAACCATAGAATTCCTGGCCAAAAGCCGCTGGTCCAGTCATACACATCGGTTTTGAGCCACTCTGTGGTATTGTTGTCGATACTGCGTGGAATCAGGGTGATGTTTCCATTCATTTCCGCCAATGTCTTTTTCACTTGCACATCGCAATAGGATCGTTGTTTATCGACGTCGATTACGTCCGTATTCGCGTTGTTACGTCCAAATTGCAGGAATAGTACTCCGGTGCAAAGGATTATGCCATAGATTAATATTTTCATATACTGTGCTTATCTGACTGTGAGGATGGTTTTCTTCAAGTCTTTATCGTCCGATGACGCACCGACCATAATTTCAAAATCTCCATTTTCTACCGTGTAGATCATATTTTTATCGTAGAAAGCCAGTTTTGACGCAGGAAGGGAAAAAGAGACGTTTTGACTCTCTCCTGGTTCTAGTCTCACACGTTTAAAGTCTTTCAGTTATTTTACGAGACGTGGCGCACTCGAATAAAGGTCGCGGATATAGAGTTGGACGATCTCTTCGCCCTTCATCTGACCGGCATTGGTCACTTTGACGGAGACATCGACCGTCCCATCTTTTGATATTTCAGACGTGGACAAGATCGGGTCGGAATATTCATAACGGGTGTAGCTCAGTCCATGACCGAAACAGAATAACGGCGTGCTTCCTCCGATGGCATACGGATGGAAGTACATGGATGGTTTGTGGTTGTAAACCATTTGTATTTGTCCGACGTGGCGGGGGAAAGTTACGGGGATTTTTCCGGAAGGATTTACCTTGCCATAAAGTATTTCGGCTACGGCCTGTCCTCCGAAACTTCCCGGTTCCCATGCTTCTACCAATGCTCCGGTGTGCTCGGCAATCCATTCTACGCCCAACTGGCGTCCATTGGTCAGCACTACGACCGTTGGCACTCCTGTGGCTACGATCGCTTCAACCAGTTCTTCTTGCAATCCCGCCAGATTAATATCCGATCGGTCACAATCTTCGCCACATGTTTTGTCGTTCCAATTGATTCGTAAAGAGTATTCTCCTACAGCTAAGATGGCCAAGTCTGCTTTCGTCGCCATTTCTACGGCTTGTTTCACCTTGTCTTGGGTCATTTTTCGGATGTTCCATCCTTGATCCAGAAACGTGAAGTTCGTGGATGGCGATACTTTTTTCAGTCCTTCGAGTATTGTGGTCACGTTCTCGTCAGGCTGTGTTAAGGGCCAGTCACCCAATATAGTTTGATTGTCGGCATTGACGCCGGTGACAAACACGTTTTTATATTTTTTTCTCGTCGAGAGGAAGAATTCCATTGTTGGTCAGGAGCACGATGGATTTGCGTGCTGCCTCCAATGCCGTCTGTTGGTGCTGGGCATTGAAGAGCACCTTTCGGGCTTCATTCTCGGGAGTCATATATTTCTCAAATAGTCCCAATCGGAATTTCGCAAAAAGAATCTTTCGACAGGATTCGTCGATTCTTTCTGTAGGGATGTTCCATTCTTGCACCAGTTCCAATACTTTTTCGTAGAATTCCGGACCGTGCATGTGCATGTCCATTCCGGCTTCTATCGATTGGTAATAGGCGTCTTTGTTGTCTACGGATGTGTGATGCAGGTCGTGTGTATGTTCGATATCCATCCAGTAGCTAATGACGAACCCTTTGAAGTTCCATTCTTTCCGTAATATGTCCTCCATGAGCCATGGATTCGTATGGCAGGGTATGCCGTTCAACTCGTTGTGTGAGGTCATGAGGCTATAGGCTCCGGCCTCTATGGCTGCTTTGAAAGGGGGAAAGAAAATTTCTCTGAGTGTGCGTTCCGACAGGTCGGCAGGCGAGCCGTTGGTTCCATTGGCCGGTTGGCAGCCTCCGATAAGGTGCTTGGCGCATGCCAATACGTTTTCCGGCTTGCCGAAGCCCTCTCCTTGATAGCCACGGACAGAAGCGGCTCCCAATAGCGATACGAGATAAGGGTCTTCTCCAAAAGTTTCGCCTACCCGTCCCCAGCGCGGATCCCGTGCAACTTCGACATTCGGATTAAAGGTCCATTGCGAGCCGGTGGCTCTCATTTCCAAGGCTGTTTGCCGGCAGATAGTTTCTACCAGGTTCACGTCGAACATGGAAGCTTGTCCAATGCTGGTGGGGTATACGGTGCAGCCGACCACTTGTGCGTTTCCGTGAATGGCGTCTATTCCGATGATGAGAGGATTTTTCAAGCGGCTTTTCTGAGCCAGCCCTTGCAACAGATTAGCTTCTTTTGTCGTAAGGACGTGCAGTAAGGAACCGATTTGTCCTTTGACAACCATTTCTTTCACGTTTTCTTCCGTGATGCCGGGATAGAATCCTTGTGACGTATTGTGGGCCAGGTCCTCTACGGTCAGATCGGCGGCAGCCGTCCTCATGTGTTCCTGCCCTACCCATTGGCACATCTGCCCGACTTTTTCTTCAATCGTCATGCGCGACATCAGGTCGTCCACTCTCTTTTCTATTGGTTGTCCCGCATCCTTGTAGACTTCAGTCGTCTTATCTGCCCACAGGTGTATTCCGGTAAAAGCAAATGTGGATGCCATTAAAATTCTGATTTTTTTATTCATATTATGGATTGCTAATAGTTGTGCGGATGTATGGTGCAAATATAAGCCGTACTGAAGGAACGGGATGGAAATATCCTTTGCAAAGATGGGACAAAGCTTCGCCTCTATCGTGAAATGCCATATCCTTGCAGATTTTAATAGCATATTTGTATGGTAGGGGTGAATAAAACAACTATATTTGAACATGAAAATTTGAATGCCATGGATACTGTTTCTTTGAGTGTGTCTGATTGAAGGCACAAAAAAGGGACCTGAC
>JAJPYK010000081.1 GCA_021205005.1 Paraprevotella sp.
TCAAAATTTGAATTATGACACACCCTCGTTTTTTTATCTCGGCAAGACTAAACGAAAAGAACGGCTCCGACGAATCGGATCCGGCAGGACACGCAACAAGATTCCATCACGAATGCAGAACCAGCGATAGCCCAAACGATATTTTCAGACCATAAGAATATCTCTATTTAACATGATTTATTATTTTCCACAGACCACATTTCAAATACAAAACCTATCTTTGTCAACATAAGATAACTTAATTTCAATTTAAATAAGCCTCTTTTATGCAAACCCATATCATGAAAAACAAGTTTACCCGATGGCTATTGGCCGGCGCGTTAACCTGTGGGAGCCTCGGCATTGTGCAGGCGCAAACCGACGTGACCCAAACTTATGTGAAGAATCCAAGCTTTGAAAGCAATTTCACGGACTGGGAATACACGAACATGCAGACCCAGACCAACACCTCGTTCACCAAGAAAAGCGGAAGTGTCTACATCGAACAATGGGTCGGTACGGGGAGCAGAGTAGCCAATGCTCAGGTCAGCCAAACGCTGACTTCGTTACCTAACGGAGTATACAAGCTGACCGTAGCAGCCCAAAACATCCAACAAAACACTTCGACGGCGCAAACCGGAGCGTACATCTTCGCCGACGACGAAGAAAAAACAGTGACCGCGGCCAATGATTATTCAGTCACCTTTACGGTCATCGACAGTCAGGCGCTCATCGGGTTCAAGGCACAAAATGCCACGGGAAACTGGATTGCTTGCGACAATTTCCGTTTATACTCCGTCAGTTCCGATTTAACGGCCATGCACGAAGAGTTGCAACAGCGTATCGATCAGGCACAGGAACTGACCGACGGCCAAATGTCCGCCCAAGTCCGTACAGAACTGAATGCGGCCATCCAAGAAGCTCAACAGGAGATGCAGGCCACCACAGCCGATAACCTGACCTCCGTCGCCATCCGTTTACGCGAAGCTACAGCACAGGCACAAACCTCCATCGAAACTTACCAAACTCTGCAAAAGGTTTTGGAACAAGCCCAACCTTTAGTCGACGAGAAGATGCAGAATGCCGTGCGGACGGAACTGAATGCCGCCATACAGGCCGCTCAAGGAGAATTGCAAAACACCACGGAAAATCTTGTTGCAGTAACCGAACAACTGACCCAAGCCACAGAAAAGGCCACGGCCTCGATCCAGGCTTATAAAACCTTGCAAAATACCATCGACGAAGCTCTTGCCGTATACGGAGACGGCAGTCAAACCGGAGCCGATGTCTTCCAGACCGCCATTCAAGCGGCCCAAAAGACCGTAGCCGATTCAGATGCCGAAGTCGAAGACCTGGCCCAGGCCACAAACGACCTGAGCACAGCGGCCTTGGCTTTCCGTATGGCCAATGCCAGCGGAACGGTTCCCACCGTCGTCACCAACAAGCAATATGCACGAGGAGCCACCATGGCTTTCGGGCGCAGTTCCATTTCCGGCGTGAACATGTCCCAATTATTGGAACACGGTTTCTGCTGGAGCACTGACCCGGAACCTACGATTCTGGATCATCGTACCACGGAATATCTCACCAACAATGGCTACATCTACAAAATCAAAGATCTGCAACCTGCCACGGTCTACTACATGCGGGCTTATGCCATGACTAAGGACTACGCCGTGGGATACGGAGACGTGATCAAGGTCATTACCATTCCTCTGGGCAACGTCACCTATACTTATAATAACGGAGGTCCGGCCGATGCCAACGCCCGTATCGACGCCGCCTTGGTCAGCGCAGTAGACTATTGGAACAACCTGACCAGCATACGCGGATTCAAGGTGACTTGCAACTACGGAGCCGATACCCCGACAGCGGATTGCAGTTACGGAGGCTGGATGCGGGTCGGTCCCGATTCCAGTTACCAACGGACGGGCACGATCATGCACGAAATGGGACATGGCGTAGGCGTAGGCACGCATTCGGTTTGGCAAGGTCCGGACTCCCCGCTGCGAGGTAGCGGAAATACCGGCACATGGCTGGGCGACCGGGCCAACGCCGTCTTACGCTTCTGGGACAATGATTCTACGGAAACCATGACCGGAGACGGCACACACATGTGGCCTTACGGCATCAACGGAGCACAAGAAGATAACGGAAGCGAAGTCCTCTACATCGGCAACAGCCTCATTACGCAGGCACTCGGAGAAGACGGACTGCCTCCTACGGGCGGCTTTTCCACCCCGGCTTATGTGTTTGAACAAGAAGACAACGTGACGTACTACATCAAAAACGAATCCGAAACCTACGGCCTATATACGGCGTATCTGACTTCCAACGACGCCGGAGTGCTCAAATGGCAAGAGGCCACCACGGAAGAGGCCTTGGCCGACGACAACATGGCATGGTACATCACATTCAATCCTGCGAACGATTATTACCAGCTCCGTAATGCCGCAACCGGCAAATATCTCACTTACAGCGGCAGCAGTTTCCGTGTTTCCGAGAAGGCTACACCGTCCGCCACCGAAAACTTCCACCTGATGCGCGGACGCATAGATGTCAGTGCCGGCACGGGAGCAAACGCCTTCACGACCCGAGGATACTGGATCATCCATCCGGAAAATCAGTTGAACCCGCCTTGTTTAGGCGCAAGAAGCGGCGGACGGACGGAAACGGCCACGTTCGATTTAGGCAACTCGGCCGATGCGCAACGCTGGGTCATCCTGACCGGAGACGAAATCCAAACGTTCGGTTCCGCCGTAATGGATGAACGGAAAAACGCCCTCAACGACATGCTGGAGCAGATCAAGGCCCTGGCTGCCACTCCGCACACCGAAGACGTTGCCGGAACCGACGAGACACTCTCAACCACGTTGGCCGACATCGAAACCAAAGGAAACGCCCCGGAAGCCACATCCGAAGACATCGCCACGCTCACCGACGAGGCCCTTACGGCCGGACTGAACTTCCTGGCCGAAGCCACTCCAAGCAGTGTTGAGCAGCCGTTCGACCTGACATTCCTTTTGTCCGACGCTTCTCTTACCGACGGAAACGGCTGGACCGGCAGTCCGACGATCAACTTCTCATGCGGGGAATTCTACCAGAAAACATTCGATTTCTACCAGACCGTCAGGAAACTTCCCGCCGGCACATACCAGTTCAAGGGACAGGCATTCCAGCGTCCGGGCACTACGGCCGAGGCCTACAATGCTTACGTCAGCGGCGACGATAAAGTGAATACGGTCATCTACGCCGGTACGGATGAAGCCAAAGTGGAAAACATCGCCGCAGAAGCCCAGACCAAAAGCTTGGGCGGAGGAGAAGTGACGGTAGGCTCAAGTCCGGTGAAGTACGTGCCCAACGATATGGAGGCCGCCAGCAAATATTTTGCCGCCGGTCTGTATGACAACGGAGTCGTTACGGAACTGACCAAAGACAACTCCAGTCTGAAGATGGGCCTGCGTTGCACCGCTTCCGACAGCTTTTACTGGAGCATCTTCGACAACTTCCGCCTCTACTATTACGGTACCATGAATCCGGACATCGTGAACGCCATTCATCCGGCCTTTGCCGACCCGTTGCAAGATGCCGACCCGTTTGCCACTCCGGCCGATATATACAACCTCAGCGGCATATGCGTGCGCAAGCAAGCCACCTCTCTCGAAGGACTTTCACGAGGCGTCTACATCGTCAAAGGCAAGAAGTTGCTCGTGAAGTAATCTCCGGCCGACATTGCCCCACAATAAAAATCTCCCTGGCATCCCATAGACGCCAGGGAGATTTTTTTTTCTCATACACCGGTGAATCGTATTCTGCGCTCCGCTTTTACTTCTTGGGGTAACGCCGGGCCCATCCGTCCTCCGAAAAGTCGGGCTCTTCGCCTTTCAGCTTATTATCGTCTTTCGGCTCAAAGAATTGTTTCCAATCCTCTTTCGTATACTTCTTGCCGCGCGCTGCCGTATAGCCCCGCTCCTCACGCGACGGTTTTCCGGATTTTTCACTACGCTTCTTCGCCTCGCCATCCGCTCCTTTCCCGGCTTTGGACTTTCTGGGCGAAGCCTCTTCACGCATACGGCTTTCGCCCCGCCCTCTGCGTTCGCGGTCGCCTTTCTCCCCGCGAGCCTCACGGCGTAGGCCTTTGCTCTCTCCGGCCTCGTGCGCCTCTCCCGTGGCTACCTCCACGTTGACCTTACGGCCTTTCACCTGCACATTGGAGAGTGCACGCACCACACGGTCGGCATCTTCATTAGGCACTTCAAAAAATGAGAAACTCTTCATCAGGTCGATGCGCCCGATCTCCACCTTGCCGTGTACATGATCGTTCACCAGCTTCATGACCTCCTTGGCGTAGAAACCGTCCACCTTGCCCAAGCTCAGGAACAGACGGGTAAAACCTTCTTCCGAACGGCGCACGCCCTTGCGCTCCTTCCGATCGCCTTTGGCCCCGCGTTCGGTAGGTTCGCTGATTTCGGGAGCATTGGCATAATATTGCAGAAAGCGACCGAACTCACGGCTTACCACACGTTTGATCAGGTCTTCCTTATCGATCCATTCCAACTTGCGGAACACTTCGGGCAGGAACTGTTCGATTTCCTCCTCGTCCACTTCCACACGTTCGATATCGTCGATGACCTTATAAAGCTGCTTGGCACAGATTTCCTTTCCGCTCGGGATTTCGCCTTTCACGAATTCCTTGCCGATCACCTTTTCGATCTCGCGTATTTTAGAGCGTTCACGGGTATGGATGATACAGATGCTCGTACCTTTCTTTCCGGCACGCCCCGTACGGCCGCTGCGGTGCGTATAGTTCTCTATATCGTCGGGCATGCCGTAATTGATGACGTGGGTAAGATCTTCCACATCCAATCCGCGGGCAGCCACGTCGGTGGCCACCAAGAACTGCGTGCGGTGCTGACGGAATTTCTGCATCGTCAGGTCGCGCTGCTGTTGCGACAGGTCGCCGTGCAAGGCATCGGCGTTGTAACCGTCCTGTATCAACTTGTCGGCCACCTCCTGTGTCTCCATACGGGTACGACAGAAGATGATGGCGTAGATCTTGGGATAAAAGTCCACGATACGTTTCAGCGCGAGATACTTATCCTTGGCATGCACCATATAGTAGACATGATTCACGGTCTCTGCTCCTTCGTTGCGCGACCCCACTACAATCTCTTTGGCATTGCGCAGATATTTCTTGGAAATACGCTCGATTTCGCGACTCATCGTGGCCGAAAACAGCAACGTATTATGATTCTCAGGCACTCCGGCCAGAATCGTGTCTATGCTTTCCGTGAATCCCATCGACAGCATCTCGTCGGCCTCATCCAGCACCACATTCTCCACCTGATCCAACGAAGCCACGCCACGCTCCATCAGGTCGATCAGACGTCCCGGTGTGGCCACGATGATCAGCACGCCTTTCTTCAAGGCACGGATCTGCGGTTCGATATTCGCGCCGCCGTAGACCGGCAACACGTGTATGCCCGGCAGGTTTTTGGAATAATTCTCCAGATCGTCTGCAATCTGCAAACAAAGTTCACGGGTGGGACTCAGGATCAAGGCTTGCGTCTCTTTTTTACCGGTATCCACTTTCTGCAAAACAGGCAGGCCGTAAGCCGCCGTTTTTCCCGTACCGGTCTGTGCCAGTGCCACTACATCGTTATTCACTCCCAGCAAGTAAGGAATCACTTCCTCCTGTACCGGCATCGGGTTCTCATACCCCATTTCCTCAATAGCCCGTCTGATTTCCGCAGAAACGCCGAGCTCCTCAAAAGTTTTCAAAATGCTAATTATTAAATTAATACACCAAAGGCAGCGCACGGCGCATCCCAAATACAAAAAAAAAACTTCAGTGTATTACCACGCCTGAAAACCGCCTTTTAACCTAAATTGGAGGGCAAAGGTACGACGATTCGGACGTAGTAGGAA
>JAJPYK010000075.1 GCA_021205005.1 Paraprevotella sp.
TTCGAAAGAAATGAGGCTGCACCGTAACCTTTAATTACGACACAGCCTCTTTTATCTTTTAAAATCTGCAAATTAGAACATTTAATAAAACTATCATGAGAAAAGCAACAGGGATATTTCTCTTTTTATTATCCACTTTGGCCGTATGCCCCGGAACAGAAGCTAAAAGAAAAAACAAAAAAGCGGCCCAAGCTTTAGCGGCATTGGCCAAAGACACGACGAACACTGACTATAAAAAACTGCCCAAGGGCGCCCAAACGCAAAAGGGACTGTTCACGACATTATATAACGCCAAAGAAGGCAAACTTTATTTCGAAATACCCGATTCTGCTTTCAATCAAATCTATATACTGGCCAACCGCGTGGCAGCCACAAGTGATACGCGCGACTTCGTGGCCGGACAAATCGCCACGCAACCGTTGCTGATCCGATTCACCAAAGACGAACGCAACGTGTACATGCACGAAGTACAAAGCGATGACATGGTATCGCCCACCGATCCCATTCATTCGGCTTTCAAAAAGAACTTTTATGACCCCGTACTCAAGGGATTCAAAATAGCCGCACAAAACGGGAAAAATACTGTAATCGACGTAACGGCCTTCTTCGCGATGAACGAAAAATCCATCAGTCCTATCAAGACCGATAACCCGATCAGCAAACTTTTGGGTGCCAGCAACTCACTGAAAGGTACGTTTGTTCCCGACGCTTCGGGCATCATCTCAGCCAAAAGTTTCCCGGGCAACATCGAAATCGAAAGCAGACTTTCGTTTACCCTTACGCCGATGGACCAACCTTATTCCGTCATCATGCACCGCTCTATCTTCGCCTTGCCTGACGACCCGATGCCCATGCGCTTCCAAGATAATCGCGTAGGCTATTTCTATTCGGATAAAAGCATATTCACTTCTGATCAGGATAAACTGGACCAACGGACGTTTATCCACCGCTGGCGTCTGGAACCGAAAGAAGAAGATCTCGACCGTTACTTCAACGGCGAGAAAGTGGAACCGAAGAAGCCGATCATATTCTACGTAGACTCCGCGTTTCCCGAGAAATGGCGCACGGCCATCCATCAAGGCATCGAAGATTGGAACACCGCTTTTGAACAAGCCGGTTTCAAGAACGCCATCAAGGCTGTGGATTACCCGAAAAATGATCCTGACTTCGATCCGGACGACATGCGTTACAGTTGTTTCAAATATGCTGCGTCGTCCACGGCCAATGCCATGGGACCCAGCCACGTCGATCCGCGCACGGGAGAAATCCTCACGGCCGATGTCATCTGGTATCATAACATTATCTCGCTGCTCCACAACTGGCGATTCGTGCAGACCGGTGCGGTAGATCCGAGAGTGCGCAAACAAGTTTTCGATGCCGACGTAATGCGCGAATCCATTCGTTATGCGGCCGCCCACGAAATCGGCCACACCTTGGGTCTGATGCACAACATGGGAGCCAGCTATGCTTTCCCAGTCGATTCCTTGCGCAGTCCGTCTTTTACCCAACAATACGGCACGACACCCAGTATCATGGATTATGCCCGCAACAATTTCGTAGCCCAACCGGGCGACGTGGAAAAGGGCGTGAAACTGACGCCGCCTACACTGGGTGTATATGACATCTATGCCATCAACTGGGGCTATCGGATCATTCCGAATGCAACGACTCCACAAGCAGAGAAGCCTACCTTAGACCAATGGATTGCCGCCAAGGCCGGTGATCCGATGTATGAGTTCGGAGCGCAACAGGTTTTCAGCACCATAGACCCGACTGACCAGACGGAAGACTTGGGCAATGATCATATCAAAGCCGGAAATTATGGCATCAGCAACCTCAAGATCATCATGCAGAACCTGGAAAGTTGGGATAAAGAAGATGGAGAACGCTACGATGATATGGAAAATATGTACCGTGAAATCGTCAACCAATATACACGTTACCTGCGCCATGTCATGCCTTATATCGGCGGAATACGCTTTGAAGAAGTGCGCCAAGGTGACGGGAAAACGACTTCGAAACACTACATCGACCGTGATACGCAGCACAAGGCCATGCTTTGGTTGCTGGACCAAGCCCGTACATACGACAGTTGGCTCACGCTGAAAGACCTGATCGCCAAGTTTGAACTGAATATGAACGTCAACGACAAGTTGCAGTCGATGGTCATTACTTCACTGATCAATTCGGCTACGCTCTACCGTATTCAAGAAGGTGGACTCGTGGACCCGACGCATAACTATAATCTGAACGATTATATGAACGACGTAACCGATGCCATTTTCAAGGCGCCTTCGGGAGGCAAACTGTCAGACACCGAACAGAATTTGCAATCCACCGCCATCGCCATCATGCTGAATAACACTGGCTTGATACAGAAACCAAAGGCCGCTACAACCTCTTCGCTCGGACAAAACGCAGGCATCAATACGGACGATATGACGGAAAACGAATACTATTGCTCTTCCGATATGGGAGAAGAAAACAAATTCACGCGCATCAAATTCGGCCTTCCCACGCTCTCGAAAGAACAGCTCGGTGCACTGATGACCGGACGTCAGCACAAAGTACTCAGCCTTTACAAGGCGCGACGTGCAGCAGCCACCGGCTCGACCAAAGACTTCTACGATTACCAGATATTACTCATCGAACGTACATTTGCTAATTAAACGCTCCATGACATGAGAAAGAAAATAGCATTATTCATCACTGCGTTATGCCTGGCTTTAGGAATCGCCGCGCAAAACTCCCATCCCGTGCTCACCGGTAAAGTCATAGACCGGGGAGGAGAGACCGTTATCGGAGCCCACGTAAAGTGGAAAGACGACAAGGGCGGCACCATCACTGACCTCGACGGCAACTTTTCCATACCGGAAACCGGTACGGAACTCGTCATTTCTTTCCTCGGTTACAAAACACAAACCATCAAGATCAAACCGGGACAGAAGAATCTCATAGTCAGAATGGAGGATGATGCACAAAATCTGGACGAACTTGTCGTTGTAGGTTACGGCACGCAAAAGAAAGCTTCGCTCACCGGTTCCATCGAAACCATCAAAAGCGAAGATCTGTTGAAGCTGCCCACGGCCAATCTCGACGAGGCGCTCTACGGTCAGGTGGCCGGATTGCAAGTGATGCAAACCACGGGAGACCCGAGTAGCGCCAAGGAAGCCAACCTGCATATCCGCGGCATCAATAATGCCCCTTTGCTTGTCATCGACGGAGTACCTCGGTTCGGCACCAGCACCAGCGACGGTGAAATGCGTCTGTCCGACTTGAATCCCGACGACATCGAAAGCATTTCCATCCTGAAAGATGCGGCAGCCGCAGCCGTTTACGGCGCACGCGCAGCCAACGGGGTCATTTTGGTGCAAACCAAACGTGCGGCAGGCGATCAAAAAGTATCTATCAATTACCGCGGACAAATGAACATACAGCAGGCGACGCAACTGCCGGATTTCGTAGACGCTTACGACTATGCCAAACTGTATAACCGCGCGGTGGAGAACACGCCGAGCACGACCAACACAGCCTATACGGACGAACAGTTGGAAATGATACGCACGCATTCCGCCCCGAACCTCTACGGAGACGAGAACTTATTGGACTATCTCAACAACGTAGGCTACACCACGACCCACAGCGTGTCGGCCAACGGCGGGAACCAGTATGTAAAGTATTACATTTCGGGAGGATATACCCATTCCCAGGGACTGTATAGCGGTGTAAAACGAGACCGACTGAACTATTCGGCCAAGCTGGACGCCACGCTCACCAAAGGTCTGGTGCTCTCGCTAGACATCACAGGCTCACGCTCGGACAGTAAGAACTCCAGCTACACCACGATAGATGCCGCCTACAACTTCTCGCCTTTACAAGTACTGCGGTTCGACAACGGTTATCTGGCCAGCATAGACGGCAGCAATCCGCTCATCAATGTAGAAGGCCTCGGGGGGTATATCAAAGACACGGGAAAAATGAACACGATCACGGCCAACCTGAGATGGGAACTGCCTTGGGTGAAAGGACTCTCGGCTTACGCCCGCGCCACATTCGACAATAACACCCGATTGGAGAAGACGTTCAGCAAGCCCGTCACATTATATACTTACGACGATCAGACCGGAGACTTTTCAACCGACCCCAATACGGTGTATCCCACGGCCAAAGTGACGCTGGAACAGATAGACCGCTTCGTAGATAACCAACTCTATGAGATCGGTGCGAACTATGCCCATACTTTCAACTCGAAACACGATGTAGGCGCCATGCTTGTGGCCAACTACCAACAAACGCACAACCAATACATGACCGGCGAAAACCAGAACGCCAGCATTTATCCGGAGATCATCGGAACAGCCGTATCGGCACGCCTCGTCGGCAGCGAAACCTACAACCAACGCGCCTCGCTCATCGGTCGATTGAACTACGGTTACGACTATCGTTATTTTGTGGAAGCCAGTTTCCGCGTAGACGGATCTACTTATTTCTCTCCATCGAACCGCTGGGGATTCTTCCCTTCCATATCGGGGTCATGGGTGCTTTCCAACGAATCGTTCTTCAAGAACTGGAAACAAAAAGTCCTCTCCAACGTGAAGTTCCGCGCCTCAACCGGTCTGTTGGGCGACGACGGACTGGTAGGCGAATATTCCTACCTGCTCACGTATATGGAATCGACCCGGGAAGGCTACAACATCGGAGGCAATTACCGTCCGGGAATCATCATGTCTACGGGCAACTATCCCAATCCGGAACTGACATGGGGTAAGTCTCACGACTATAACCTCGCTGCCGACCTGGCATTATGTGACAATCGTTTAGGACTGACGATCTATTATTAATGTCGTTTCGAGACCGATAAAATCACCGCGGCTCCCACTTATCTTTATCCCCCCTCGACAGGCGTAAACGGCAACGTGCCCAACATGAACTTCAGCAAACTCAAGGCATGGGGATGGGATCTGACACTGACACACCGCAACACCATCGGCAAAGTGAAATACAACGTCGACCTGACGCTGTCCAAGGCGGATGACAAATACCTCGACTTCGGCGATGAATCCACCGTCAGCCCCAACCTTTGGCGCGTAGGACGGAGCAGTATGGTATGGTCGATGTATCAAGCCGAAGGATTATTCCAGAATCAAAAAGAAATCGATGACTACATGCCCAACATGGACACGTCGGAGAAAGCTAACCTTGCCCCCGGCGACATCAAATACAAAGACCAGAACGGCGACGGAAAACTCACCACGGAAGACCTTATCTATGTGAAGAACTCTTCTAATCCCGACTTCAATGCCAGCCTGCGCCTCGGCGTCAATTTCAAAGGCTTCTTCATCGATGTCATGTTCCAAGGCGTCACCGGATACCAGCAAAACATCAAGGAACTTTATACCACCAACAGCGGGAGTCTGCAGCGGTTCCAGAAATATCATCTGACAGATACCTGGACGCCCGACAATCCGAACGCCTCACTGCCGCGCATCAAGTTTGCCACGGCCAACGACAACAACCGGAAAGAATCCACTTTCTGGGTGCGCGACTGCGACTTCCTGCGACTCAAGTCACTCTCCTTAGGTTATGCTTTCCAACCGGAACTGTTGAAGAAAATCAAGCTGACCTCGGCCAGCATCGCCTTGCAAGGCAGCAACCTCATCACGTGGTCTTCCCTCTCCGACTTGGGCATGGATCCGGAATCCCTCCGCGGTTATCCCATCCAACGCTCATACGGCATTACCCTGAGTTTGGGCTTCTAAAGCTTAATCCCGCAAAAACGAATAGCTATGGATTTCAAAAAATATATCCTCTGCGGAATGCTTACCGCAGGACTTTTCACTTTCACGGGAT
>JAJPYK010000132.1:0-533 GCA_021205005.1 Paraprevotella sp.
CTCGGCTTCGAAAGAAATGAGGCTGCACCGTAACCTTTAATTACGACACAGCCTCCTGTTGGAGCCCAAGGCCACATTGAGGATTCCTCAACTTTACCACTTGGGACAGCAAAGTTACTGAATGGTGTCGAGATATCCTACGAAAAAGGCAAAAAATTGCTGGATGAAAGCGAAAAAACAACCGAGCGCGAAGGCAACGGAACGATCAGCTACACACAATTATCTCATGAGAACGATCCGATGGCCAAGATAACGGGTAAGTCCACACGCACGCCAGCACAGCAAAAAGCATTTGCCGAGCGTGAACGCCAAAGAATGGCCGAACGGGTGCAGGATTTGGCAGAAAAGTTGCACCTCGACAACGTGGAGATTGTGAAGGACGCGTCCACATTGAGCGGAAAGAAGCAGACCGCCAAAGGATTCTTCGACAAACGTACCGGCAAGATAACCGTCGTCATCCCCAACCATACCAGCGTGCATGATGTGGAACAGACCTTGCTGCATGAGGCGGTGGCCCACTACGGGCTTCGGCA
>JAJPYK010000132.1:543-5845 GCA_021205005.1 Paraprevotella sp.
CATCGCGGGCAGAACGAACCAACTTTGAGAATATGGATGCAGGATGGTGGAGCAAAATCAAAGAGCTGTTCCTTAGCATGCTTCATAAGATCGGCTTCGAGGGCTTCAGCGGTGTGACATTGGGAGACAACGAACTGCGTTATCTCTTATGGCGGAGCTACGAGAACCTGAAGGAACCTGGAAGATACCGCAGCTTCTTGGGCGAGGCCGAGGACGTGGCCAAACAAGACGAATTGAAAGTAGGGAACTATGCGGAAAGAACGAGCGATGAAGGCAAGGTGCCGAGAATGATTCTCTTGATGAAGTAAACAAGACGTTCAACAAACAATTAGGAGAATTGACGGAGGAGAATGCGGACAAAACGACATTCTCCCTTGGCCGGCCTTCTGCCATATTACGTTCGGCTGGTGTGGAGGACAAGCCGATGAAACTGTACGGAGCAAAGATATTGAAGAAAATGCGGAAGCACGGGTTTACATTAAGAGAGCTTGAGAACCTTCCGAAAGCTGTAGCTAACCCCATTGCGGTATTTGATAATTATAAAAAAGATGGATATAGAGCTATTTTAACAGAATTGAAGACAGAAAATGGCAATTTTCTTGTAACCGTAAATATCGGTAAAGGTGAAGATCTCGATTTCAATATTGTTTCTTCAGTATTTGGAAAAGGAAAGGATAACATCGTGGACTGGATAGAACGTGGACTTACCACCTATATCAATAAAGAAAAAGCCTTGAACTATCTGCACCACTCCGCACTACGCGCGGAAGCCCTCAGCAGTTCAAGACTTGATTCTGCCACAAAGATAGTGGAAAATTTCGAGAATCCGAGCGTGGAAAGTGAAAATAAAGTGAAAGACGACGATAAGACCCTTTTCCGCGACGGCGACAGCGAGGAATACAAGAAGGTAATGGCCCGAGACATCTACGAAAAACGTGTAAGCCGCGGACTATATCAGGCGCAAGAAGCGTTGCAAGACAGCATGCTTTCGCTCAAAGAAGCCATGAAAATCATTGGTAAGGCGGAGGGAAAGAAAAAGTTCCGGATAGAAGATGTGGCAGGTTTTGAGAACGCCTATCTCGGCGAGAACCGCCTGTCTGCCGTGGACAAGGCTGAATGCGATGCGTTCGCCTATACGCTGTTCAATCCGTTGTTGCAAGAAGTCTCTGAATTGGCAAAGACCGCTTCGGAGCGGGACGAGCATACCGACTACATGATGGCCAAGCACGGACTGGAGCGTAACGGGGTGATGGCAGAGCGTGAAGCGAAAAAGGACTTCGAGAGCTATCAGAAGAAGAATCCCGACGGAACAAAGACGTTGCAGGAGTTCGTAGACGAAAAGAAAAAGAACGATTATGCCGGTCTCACCGCCCTGACGGGGAAGACGACGTGGCCGTCGCCGAGGCGAAAGCCCGGAGGATGGTGGATGCGTATGAGGGTAGCCATGACACGGCCGCCTTGTGGAAACGTGTAAACGCCGTTACCGATGCCACCTTGTCGAAAATCTATGAAAGTGGTCTCATGAGCCGAGACACTTACGATGAGGTTCGGTCCATGTATCAACACTACATCCCCCTGCGCGGGTTCGATGAGAAGACAAGCCGCGAGGAATACACCTACCTGAATGGCAAGGACAGAGCCTTCAACGCCCCCTTGAAGAAGGCCAAAGGGCGCAAGTCGAAGGCCGACGACCCGTTGGCCAACATGGAAAGCATGGCGGAGAGCGCGATCATGCAGGGCAACCGCAACATGCTCGTCAAACAACGCTTCCTCAACTTTGCCCTGAACCATCCCAGCGACCTTGTCAGCGTCAGCGAATTGTGGTTGCGGCACAACGACCTGACGGATGAGTGGGAGGCGGTGTTCCCCGACGACATAGACGCCGATGACAGCTCCGAGGAGGTGGAACGCAAGATTCGTGACTTCGACGCACGCATGGAGCAGCTCGCCCAAGCGGATCCGGAGAAGTACAAGCACGGTCAAGATGCCGCAAACATCCCTTACCGTGTGGTGGACAACCGCGATCTGCACCAGCACCAGGTGATAGTCAAGCGTGGCGGGAAGGACTACGTGCTCACCGTTAACGGGAACCCGAGGCTGGCACAGGCCTTGAACGGCCAGACCAATCCCGACAACGACGTGACGGGCTATCTCGGCTGCATCATGAAAGCCTGCGAAAAATTGAACCGGCATTTAAGTTCTGTCTACACCACGACCAACCCCGATTTCATCTTGTCGAACTTTCTCCGTGATACACTTTACACGAACAGTATGGTATGGGTGAAGGAGACTCCGAATTACGCCTTGCGGTTCCATCTGAATTTCGCCAAGGTAAACCCCGTAAAGATGAAGCAGTTGTTCGCCAAACTTTGTGACAACCGTCTTGACATGAACGACAAGACTGAACGTATGTTCTATCAGTTCATGATGAACGGCGGGGAGACCGGTTACGCCAACATCAGAGACATAGAACAACGTAAGAATGACATCAAACGGGAGCTGAAGAAGTATAACGGCCAAATTCCCGTTGCAAAGGCTTGGGATTTGTTGAGCGAACGTTTTGATGAATTGAACCGCGCCGTTGAGAACTTCGCTCGTTTCGCAGCGTTTATGACATCACGGGAAATGGGACGTTCGATGGACCGGAGCATCTATGATGCGAAAGAAATCAGCGTGAACTTCAACAAGAAAGGAAGCGGATCGAAATTCTTGGGCACGAACGGGCAGACGAGGATAGGCAATGTGGCCGCCTTTGCATCCGGAGCCGGGCGCAGCCTGTACGTTTTCTGGAACGCCGCCATACAAGGCACGACCAATTTCGGAAGGCCGGCGAGCCGCCATCCGGCCAAAGCTTTTACAGGAGTGGCCGCGCTGTTCCTTCTTGGCTCGATCATCGCCTATTTAGGAGGCGATGACGACGATGACGATAAGAATTCCTACTACGATCTACCCGAATACGTAAGACGCAGCAACATACTCATCCGCGCAGGAAACCAGTGGGTCAGCATACCACTACCCGTGGAATACCGTGCCATTTACGGCCTGGGCGAACTGATGACCGGCACATTAAGTGGTAAGGAACACCTTACAGACGGGGAGTTGTCAAATCAGATTGCCAGTCAGCTCAGCCAAGTCCTTCCGATAGATTTCATGGAAGGAGGCGGAGGTCTCCATGCCCTCATACCGAGTGCGATAAAGCCCATATCCGAAGCTTACTTCATCAATAAAAGTTGGACAGGCCGGCCCGTCTATAAGTCTACGGAGTGGAACAAGGACATGTCTGACTGGACCAAGGCCTACAAGAGCGCCAACAAATACTTGGTGAATCTCTCCGCCACGCTCAACGAGGATACGGGCGGCGATGCTTACACCAAAGGGTTTATCGACTTTAATCCGGCCCAGTTGGAGTATGTGCTCAAAGGTTATTTTGGCGGCATGGCGAGCACCATAGACAAGATGTCGAAGATGGCGGAGACCATGGTCGGGAAACGTGAGTTTGATCCGAAGAACTTCCTTATCTTGAACCGTGTACTGAAAAGCGGCGATGAGAGGACGGCATACAGAGCGGTGAACGATGAGTTTTCTCATCTGGAAAAAGAACATGACGATCTCAAAAGACGTCTGCGGAATTACGAGAAGGATACGAACGATGGCATCTTCGACTATGCCGAAAAGATAGACTTTCTTTATAATTCCCCCGAATACCAGCGATACCTGATATTCGAGGACTACCGCTCGACGCTGGAACAGCTGTACAAGGAGCTGAAAGAGGCCGGAAGATACGGCGACGAGCAGGCTGTGGAAGAGCAGGAAGGCGAATTGAACGAAGTCAAGAAACAACTGATTGAAGAAGTCTATCCCGACACATGGGGCCGCAAAAAGAAGAAAGCCAATTAGCCATAAGAGGAGGGCAAACACCCTCCTCTTTCTCTTTCCCTATCCATCTAAAAGTCTCTACTTCAGATGAACACAATACTTCCCGCCTGATTGTACATATCCTACTTATAAGGAATCGCATTTGAAAACCCCTAAATCTTCAGTTTAGGGGTCGTTCACCATATAATACGTAATCCATAAGTCTGCGATTAGCCTCGTCCACCTTCCGTTGGTCGAAATCAATATAGATGGACGTGATACGACTTCCTATCTCATGTCCAAGTGCCGCGGAAATAGTTTCTTTCGGGATGTCCAATGAATAAGCCAGCGTAGCCCAAGTATGCCGGGCATAATAAGTGGTGAGGTTCGGGAAGAGCGGAGTGATTATTTTTTTTCCCACCAAGCCCGCAACGTTTTACTTCCCCTACACGCTTTAAATTATCATTAAGCCTTTTTGCATAGTCTTTATAATTATCATATCTGTCAAGTACGTTTATAAGATACTTTTCGCCGCGATATTTGTTGATGATCTCCATCGCCTCCGGTTCCACCTTGATATCATACAGTCGTCCGGTTTTTGCACGAAGATAAGAAAGACGTCCATTCTGTAGATTTTCAGGTTTCAGCCGTAAAAGATCCACGATATTAATGCCGATAAGAAAAAAGATGAGTTTAAACATATCCAGGTATTGTTCCTGAAAAGTCTCGACAGGATAATCAAAAAGCATTCTGAGTTGTTCAACAGTCAACGAACGTTTTGCCGTTGGCACACCTCTAATTTTGAATTTACGAAAAGGATATGCCGACGTACATTCATTATCTATCGCATAGTTGAAGACTGCACGTATATTGCGCAAATGGATATTGCGGGCATTTTTTGATGGCGACGTCCGTGCAAGGAAGTTTTCAAATGAAGTCAGCCATACCCTTGTGAGGTCCTCGAAATTCAGCGAATCGCAATCACCATCGAATTTCCGAATGCGCGAAAGCGTATATTCATAGACTTCCTTTGTGCGCGGATTTGTTTTTTTCAGGAATGAAATTCCGGAAATTTTCAACAAATGCACCTTTCCGGTCATCCTCTTCTATGGGCGATGCCGTTTTCTCAATATGTTTTTTGATATCCGATGCGGACATGGAGTCAATTTTGCCCTCTCTCATCAGATCCAAGATGATTTCTTGCACATCGAGACACCTCTGAGCTATATATGTGTTATACGATATTCTTCTCGGATGTGCTATCACTTTTTCTGTGCGTACATCCCATTGAGACGGAAGTAACGATATGCCCAGGTTGATAAAGGCCGAAGTATTCTTATTTCTTATCGCCAGCTTCAAAGGAGCCTCACCCCCTTTCGTCGAATTCCTTGTTTCAAGGTATAATTTGATCTTTGCGATAAGCACGGATTTTGCACGGATTTTGCTG
>JAJPYK010000023.1 GCA_021205005.1 Paraprevotella sp.
TAAGCCCGACGATAAACTATGAAAAAAGGTTGTGCCAACGTTTTGACACAACCTCGTCCTCTTTATTCGGTTGAATTAAAGAGGTCAGACTGTACTTTTATTCGGTGTAGCCTCCGCCCAGAGCCTGATACAGTTCGATTACGGCCTGTATCTTGTCGAACTTGTTGCTGATTTGCGACATTTGTGCCGTCAGCAGACTCTGTTGTGCCGTCAAGACTTGCAGGTAGTTGGTCGATGAGTTCATCATCAAGGCCTGCGTACTCTTTACGGCCGTTTCCAGTGAGACGATTTGTTTCTCATACAACGTCTCTTTCTCGTCGGATGCCTGCATCTTGGTCAGTGCGGTGTTCACCTCTTTGCCGGCATTCAGCAAGGTTTGCTGGAATGTGAGCTTGGCTTGTTCCTGTTGTGATTTTGAGATCTTATATTGCGCGCGTAGCTTGCCGTTCTGGAACAGAGGCTGGGTGAGTGAAGCCACTGCGCTCCAGATCCATTTGCCCGGGTTTACGATGACCGAACCAAGGCTGTTTGTCCAGCCGATCGTACCGCTCAGGTTGAGATTGGGATAGAATGCAGCCCGTGCTTCGTTCGTGGTGTAATAGGCCGCTGCCAGTTGCGTCTCGGCCTGTTTCACGTCCGGACGATGAGCCAGGACGGCTGCCGGGATACCGGTCGACACCTGTTCCGGGACTTTCCAGTAGTCCATCGAACCGATGTCATATTTCTGCGGAGCTTCTCCCAAGAGAGCCGAGAATTCATCTTCCAGATCGCTGATTTGCTGTTTCAGGTCGGTGATCTGCGTGCAGATGCTGTAATAGTTGGCTTCGGTTTGCGAAACGGCGGCCATGTTGCTTTGTCCTGCGTTCATCAAGGCGCGGGTCGTTTCCACGTTAGCTTTCCACGACTGTTCGGTCTCCATGCTTACTCTGAGCTGGTCTTTCATCATGGCCAGCGAATAGTAGTAATTGGCGATGGTGGCAATCAGTTGGGATTCTACGGCCTGACGATAGGCTTGGCTGTTCTCCACCTGAACCTGGGCGCGTTTCTTGGCGTTGTGCAGGCTTCCGAAGATGTCGATCTGCCAAGAAGCCGTTACGGGAATGCTGTAAGTTTTCGATGCCTTTCCCCAATCCACGCCGGAGAGTGTGCCTTCGGGAGAAAAGGCCAAGCTGGGAATGTAGGCCCATTTGGCTGCTTTCAAAGAGGCTTCGGCCTGTTCGATTTGCAGTTGTGCGCTGCGCAGGTCGGTGTTCTGTGCCAGACCTTTCTCGATGAGCGTCTGCAATTGAGGGTCGGTGAAGATCTCTTTCCATGCCAACGAGGCTATGCCCAGCGAGTCGCCGTTTTGGCTGTTTTCGCTACGGTAAAGTCCGTCAGTCTGGATGTCGGCCGGACGTTCGTAGCTTTTGTATAGACCGCAACTGCTCAACAGAGCAGCTGTGGTCATAGTCATAATTATCTTTTTCATTGTTTATCTGTTTCGCTTTTTAATGCATTGCGTTCTTCCATTATTCTTTCACGCTCGGCCAATACCTGAGCATTAGCTTCTTCGTGCATAGGCGGACGGATCTTCTCCTGCAAGAACTGGATGACGATAAAGAACACCGGGGTGACAAAGAGCAGGGCCAGCGTACCGATGAGCATACCGCCTACGACACCCGTACCCAACGAACTGTTACCGTTGGCACCGGCTCCCGTGGCAAACATCAAAGGCAACATACCGAAGATCATGGTCAACACGGTCATCAAGATAGGACGGAAACGGGCTTGTGCCGCAGAGTAGGCGGCTTCTACGATGCCCATTCCCTGACGGCGACGCTCGGAAGCGAACTCGGTAATCAGGATGGCGGTCTTTGACAACAGACCGATCAACATGATCACACCCGTCTGCAGGTAGATGTTATTCTCCAATCCTAATATCTTGGCAAAGAGGAAGGAACCCATCAAACCGCAAGGTACGGAGAGGATCACGGCCAAAGGCACCAGGAAGCTCTCGTACAGGCAGGACAAGATCAGGAATATCAGGACAACGCAGATGGCGTAGATGAATACGGTGTCGTTAGAACCTGTCGTGGCTTGCTCCTCACGTGAGATACTGCCGAACTCATATTGATAACGGCTGGGCATCGTCTGCGAGAATACTTCTTCGATGGCCTGCATAGCCTGACCCGTGGAGTAACCGTCGGCCGGGTTGATGTTACACGTAATGGCGTCGAATAAGTTGAAACGGTTCGTGATTTCCGGTCCCATTCCCTTCTGAACGGTAAGGAATTGGCTGATAGGAGCCATTTCGCCGTTTACGCGTACGAAGATATTATCCAGTGACTTTTGGTCCAGACGGTATTGCGGGTCGCCCTGGATCATAACGCGGTATACTTTAGAGAACAGGTTGAAGTTCGAAGCGTAAATACCGCCGCAGTAACCGCCCAAGGTGCTTAATACGTCGGACGGAGAGATGCCGGCGCGTTTACACTTGGCAGCGTCCACGTCTACGTTGTAAATCGGGAACGAAGGATTGAACGTGGTGTAAGCCATAGAAATCTCCGGACGCAGGTTCAGTACGCCGATGAACTTCATCGTGTTCTGATAGAAGGTCGTCAAGTCGCCTCCCACATGGTCCTGAAGCTGCAATTCGATACTGTTACCCATACCGTAACCCGGAATCATACCCGGCTGGAAAGTAAAGGCCTGAGCCTCTTTGACGCTTTGCAGCATGAAGTTCAGTTTATTGATCAAGCTGTTGGCGTCTTGTCCTTTGCCCTTACGTTCGTCCCAATCTTTCAGACGGATGATGAACAGACCGTAAGATGTACCCTGACCGGACATCAATCCGTAACCGGATACTTTGGTATAATGTTCGATTTCAGGGATTTGCTGGATAATCTTTTCGATCTTGCTCATGGCTTTGTCTGTAGAGGCCAAGCTGCTTCCCGGTGCCGTACCTACGTTCACCATCATAACGCCCTGGTCTTCCTGAGGCACGAGGGCCGTTTTAGTCGTCTTTATGAAGTAAACCAACAGCACGCAAGATACGACCAATGTAGCCCAAGAAATCCAACGATGGTGGATGAAGAACATCACGCCCGTTTTATATTTGCCGACCATGGCTTTGAAAGATGCGTTATAAGCGGCTTTTACGATACCGTTGATGCTTCTCTTTCCTTTGGTTCCGCTGGCCGGACGCATCCACATGGCGCACAAGGCCGGACAAAGTGTCAAGGCGTTCAAACAGGAAATACCTACGGCAACTGCCATCGTCACACCGAACTGGGTATAGAAGATACCGGAAGTTCCACCCATGAATGTCACAGGGATAAACACGGCCATGAACACCAACGTACAAGAGAATACGGCCATCGTTACGTCTGACAAGGCGTCTTTAGTGGCCTGATAAGGCGATTTGTAGCCGACATCGAATTTCGCCTGCACGGCTTCGACCACCACAATGGAGTCGTCCACCACCGTACCGATAACCAACACTAAGGCGAACAGCGTCAGGATGTTGATACTGAATCCTGCAATCTTCATGGCGGCAAATGTTCCCACCAAGGAGACTATGATGGAAATGGAAGGAATAAGCGTACTCTTGAAGTCTTGCAAGAAGAAGTATACCACGAGGATTACCAGGATAATGGCTATGATAAGGGTTTCAACCACCTCATGAATTGATGCGAACAAGAAATCGTTCGAGCTCATCATGGTCATGAACTTCGTTCCTTCGGGAAGATCCTTGCTCATATCATCCAGCAAAGCCGTGATATTATTGTTCACTTCCGTAGCGTTGGAACCTGCTACCTGGTACACCATGAACTGACAGCTCGGGTGTCCGTCCAATGTACCTTCGAATGAATAAGACTGCGTACCCAATTCCACACGGGCCACGTCTTTCACGCGCAACACGTTACCGTCGGGCAAAGAACGTACGATCATGTTCTCGAATTGGCTGACTTCTGTCAGACGTCCTTTGTATTTCATTGTGAATTGGAACGTGTTTTGGGAATTCTCGCCTAACGCACCGGTCGGCGATTCCAAGTTCTGTTCGCCCAAGACTGCGGTGATATCCGACGGAACCAGCCCGTATTGTGCCATTACGTCAGGTTTCAGCCAGATACGCAAACTGTAAGTATCACCCATAGAGGTGACATCTCCCACACCTTCGATACGTTTGATACGCGGAACGACGTTGATGTCCAGGTAGTTGGACAGGAATGTCTTGTCATATCGGTTGTTCGGGCTATAGAGCGCACCGATCTGCAAGAAACTGGTTTGCCGTTTTTGCGTGGTCACACCGATTTGCGTAACTTCTGCCGGGAGCAGTCCTTGTGCTTTGGTTACACGGTTCTGTACGTTCACTGCCGCCATATCCGGGTCGGTTCCCTGCTTGAAATAGATTGAAATATCAGCCGATCCCGAGTTGGTTGCCGTAGATTGCATGTAAGTCATGTTCTCCACACCGTTGATACTCTCTTCCAACGGTTGGATCACACTCTTCATGACCGCATCGGTACTGGCTCCCGTATAGGTTGCAGATACGCGAACGGTAGGAGGCGCAATATCAGGGTACCGCTCGATTGGCAGGGTGCCCAGTGAAATAAATCCTACGATCAGGATTAAGATGGAGATGGACATGGCCATCACCGGGCGTTTGATAAATATGTTACCTTTCATTGTCGTTGCTTAATTTGGATTCACTTTTTACCTTGACTTTGTGCACCTTGTGCGCCTTGTGCGGAGTTCACGGGAGTACCTTCACGTACCAAGCCGGCACCTTCGGCTATGATGACGTCACCCACGTTCAGACCTTTGGTAACGATGTATTCCTGACCGTTGTTGTTGGGAGCCACTTCGATATTGGCGCTTTGGGCTTTTCCGTCTACGACCTTATACACCAACATCTTGTCTTGCAGCTCAAATGTGGCGGCTTGCGGTATTACGATTACGTTATTGTAGTATACGGGTATTTCCACGTTACCGTTTGAGCCTGAGTGTAACAAGTGAGAGGTGTTCGGGAATACGGCACGTACCTGAGCCGAGCCCGTACTGGTGTTGATGACGCCGC
The DNA here is from genome assembly GCA_021205005.1 of Paraprevotella sp. Taxonomy (GTDB): domain Bacteria; phylum Bacteroidota; class Bacteroidia; order Bacteroidales; family Bacteroidaceae; genus Paraprevotella. The sequence continues at coordinate 5,060 of JAJPYK010000023.1, forward strand.
TGATCGTTTCCACGCGTCCGCTGTCGGGGAATACCGTACCGTCATTCAAAATCAGCTTGACAGCCGGCATCTTTTTCGCTGCGTCGTCCAACGAACCGTATTGACGAGATAAATTGAGCACGTCATTCTCGTTCATCGAGAAGTATACATACAGCTCATTGTTGTCGGAAACGGTGGTCAACGGTTGTGCTATGCCGCTGCTAACCAACGCACCTTGACGGTAAGGCAGCTGGCCGACAACGCCGTTGGCCGGGCTGCTTACTACCGTATAAGATAAGTTGTTCTTGGCGTTTACGACCTGTGCCTGCATTTGGGCTACGCTGGCTTTTGCACTTTGCAAGTCATTTTGCGCCTTTTGCAAGTCGAAATCAGAAACGACCTTCTGATCGAACAAGCGTTTGGTACTTTTAAATGTCAGATCGGCAGTAGCTTCGGCAGCCTGAGCTGCTTTCAAGTTGGCTTCGGCTGTATTCAAGGCAGCCTGATAAGGCACTTGGTCAATGATGAACAGCGTCTGTCCTTTCTTTACATGGTAGCCTTCTTTCACGCATAAACGTTGAAGAGTGCCGGATACCTGCGGATAGATTTCGACATCTTGACGGCCTTCAATTCTCGCACTGTAAAGTGATTGTAATACTCTGGATTCAGTTTTTACGGTCATTGTCTTGTAAGAACCTGTGTCCATGCTTTGTTGTTGCTTGTTGCAACCGGTTAATGCAACTAAGCAGCAAAATGCAGTAGTTGCAATAGTCTTAATACCTCTTTTCATAAT
>JAJPYK010000007.1 GCA_021205005.1 Paraprevotella sp.
TTCAGATTCTTTAGAAAACGCAGCCGATGAGTTGGCTCGTTTCTTTAAACCGGGAGAGATATTTGATTACGAATCTTCTAATTTGAATTTTCTATATGCCGTAGACGAACAATAAAAACGAATAAGCGAACTTAATAATAATATCTAAATGTTTTTCAATTTCAAAAGACTTAAGACAACAGGGACTATAGTGGTTATGGCTATGTTGAGTTTGCCGGTAGCAGGGCAAGACTTATTGGCTCGCCAAGCCCCTATAGACACAAAAATGAGAGCCGTAGATTCAGTTGCTTTGCAACGTTTAATAGGTGACGAACAGCTCGAAAATCCTGCGTTTGGTCTTTATCCCGATTGGAACAATCAGTATGCCCATCATTATGATGTAGAATTGCCGGAAGAATACAAGATAGACTTGCGGCATTTCTGCATGCCGACTCCAAGCCGCCGTATAACCTCTAATTATGGTTATCGTGCGAGTTTCCGTCGTCAGCACAAAGGGCTTGATATCAAAGTGTACATCGGGGATACCATTCGCGCAGCTTTCAGTGGAAAAGTACGTATCGTAGATTACGAAGGAAAAGGTTACGGTAATTATGTCGTAATTCGTCATCCTAATGGTCTTGAAACGATTTATGGTCATCTTTCTAAGCATCTTGTCCGCGAGAATCAAGTGGTAAAAGCGGGGGGTCCTATCGGCTTGGGCGGAAATACCGGTCGTTCTACTGGATCGCATTTACACTTTGAAACTCGTTTCTTGGGGCAGGCCATTGACCCTTCGGAGATGTTCGACTTTGCGGCTCAGGATGTGACGGGAGATTATTATGTATTCCGTTCCGGACAGAAAGGGCATGTGATCTCATCGTCTTCTTCTTCGGTTGTGGCTCAAAAGGAGAACGCGCCGGATCCTCGGTCTGAATCAAAGCCCCGTTCGAAGACTTACAGAGTCAGGGCGGGTGAGAATCTGTCTGTTATCGCTTCTAAGTTCGGTACGACAATAGAAACGCTGTGTAAATTGAACGGGTTATCTCGTAAGACCGTTCTTCGTCCCGGACAAATCATAAAGTATTCATAAGTAATACGTCTTCAATAAAAAAGTTTGTCATGAGAATGACAAGCTTTTTTTGTTTTATCCGATGAATTGTGCTACCTTTGCACCAAGGTATGCAGTGCGTCTTAAACGGTAAAGTATGAATACGCAAGAACAATTCGAACAGATAATGAAAGAATGTCGTGAGCTGTTTGCTAAAAAATTGCATGATTATGGCGCGGCATGGCGCATTTTGCGCCCGTCTTCAGTGACGGACCAGATCTTTATCAAGGCCAATCGTATTCGCACGTTGGAGGTAAAAGGCGTTTCTTTGGTCGGGGAAGGAATTCGTCCTGAATTTATAGCCATTGTCAACTACTGTATCATCGGTTTGATTCAGTTGAATTTAGGATATTCGGATACTGAGGATATGACGATAGAAGACGCTTTGGAACATTATGACCGTTATGCCTGTCAGGCATTGGACTTAATGCTAAAAAAGAATCATGATTATGATGAAGCGTGGAGAGGCATGCGTATCAGTTCTTACACGGATCTTATTTTGATGAAACTTTATCGGACGAAGCAGATAGAAGCCTTGTCGGGAGAAACGTGGGTATCTGAAGGAGTGGATGCCAATTATATGGATATGATGAATTATGCCGTGTTCGGCTTGATAAAATTGACTTACGGTGAGTAGAATCGGACAAAAAGCGCGGTGGGTTGGTGTGAATGTCTCTCGACTTTTATTGGCTGTGACATTCATATTCTCCGGTTTGGTGAAGATTGTAGATCCGCGAGGTACTCAATATAAGTTTGAAGATTATTTCCAGGCTTTCGGTTGGACACACTGGATTCCGGACTTCTTGCCTTTATGGTCAGCTGTGATTTTGTCTGTATTTGAATTCTGTATAGGCATCTACATGTTTTTCGGCATTCGACGTCATACCACATGTTGGCTTTATCTCTTGTTTCTATGCGTAATGACTCCCCTTACGCTCTATTTGGCTCTGGCAGATCCCATATCTGATTGCGGATGTTTCGGAGATGCCGTGACCTTAACGAATTGGGAAACTTTCGGGAAAAACGTTTTTCTATTGGTTATGACGGTGATAGTACTTCGTTATCGCCGTTTGATGACCCGATTCATTTCAGAACGTAATCAGTGGATGATTTCGTTTTATTCAATCATATTCGGCTTTGTATTAGCCGGATTTTGTATTTACTATTTGCCTGTATTTGACTTTCGTCCTTATCATATCGGAGCCGATATACCCCAAGAAATGCAGATTCCTAAGGGAGCTGAGGAACCCGAGTTCGTGACGACGTTCGTGTTTGAGAAAGATGGGGTAGAGAAGGAGTTTACTGTTGACGATTATCCTAAAGATACGGCGTCGTGGCATTTTGTGAATAGTAAAACAGTTCAGGTTAAGAAGGGGTACGTTCCTCCGATACATGACTTCTCCATAACGACATGGCCGGATGGGAACGACATTACGGAACAGGTTTTAGCCGATCGCGGATACACCTTTTTACTGGTGGCCCCTTATCTGGAATATGCGGAAGACAGCAATATCGATCGCATAAATGAACTTTATGATTATTGCCAGGAGCATGGATATGCTTTTTACTGTTTGACGTCTTCCTCGGATGAGGCCATAGCACGTTGGCAAGATCTTACGGGAGCAGATTATCCGTTCGGTTTAACGGATGGGGTTACGCTGAAAACGATGGTTCGTTCCAATCCCGGTTTGATCCTGCTGAAAGGCGGGATTGTATACAATAAATGGAGTTGTAACGAACTTCCGAAGGAAGAACAACTTAATGCTCCGTTGGCAAATAGTGACTTAGGGCGTTTGCAGGTAGCTTCGCGAACAATGACGACTTCGCGGGTTATCCTTTGGTTCTTGGTTCCACTCTTCCTCTTGGCCTCGGCCGACCGGATTTGGGTGGGCAGTAAGATGTATAAGCGAATGAAACATAAAAATAGAATTATCAACCTTTTAAAAACAAAGAACATGAGAAAGAACATTGTTGCAGGTAACTGGAAGATGAACCTGAATTTACAGGAAGGTGTGGCTTTGGCTACAGAGTTGAATGCTGCTTTGGCAGCAGACAAACCCAACTGCGATGTGATTATTTGCACTCCGTTTATCCATTTGGCTTCTGTCGCTAACGTATTGGATGCAAAGACTATCGGTTTGGGAGCAGAAAATTGTGCAGATAAAGAGAAAGGAGCCTATACCGGTGAAGTTTCTGCCGCTATGGTAAAATCTACTGGCGCACAATATGTCATTTTGGGGCATTCGGAGCGTCGTGCTTATTACCACGAGACCGCAGAGATCTTAAAAGAAAAAGTGAATTTGGCTTTGGCTAACGGTCTGAAAGTCATTTTCTGCGTGGGTGAAGTTTTGGAAGATCGTGAAGCCAACCGTCAGAATGAGATCGTAAAAGCACAGTTGGCCGGTTCTTTATTCGACCTGACTGCCGAACAGTTCTCCAATATCATTTTAGCCTATGAACCTGTGTGGGCCATCGGTACGGGTAAAACGGCTACTGCCGAACAGGCTGAAGAAATGCACGCTTTCATCCGTTTGACGATTGCCGAGAAATTCGGTAAGGACGCAGCCGAGAACGTGTCTATCCTTTATGGTGGAAGCTGTAAACCGTCAAATGCAAAAGAAATCTTTGCTAAACCCGATGTGGACGGCGGTTTGATCGGTGGTGCAGCTTTGAAGTGTGCCGACTTTAAGGGTATCATCGATGCCTGGAAAGCATAATTTATAAAACTATGTGGCTATTCCGGCAGGGGGTACTGTTTCAGTACGATCCGGTCGGGATAGCCTCTCTTTTTTAAATTAATCTCATTGTTGTATGAAACAACTCCTCTTGTCTTTGTTTTTATGCGGAACTCTGAGTACGGTTTCCGCTCAGCAGAAATTTATGGACGTCTTGTTGAAACCGGAGGACGGACAAGGAACGGTGCGTGTGATTCAGGATGCGGAAATAACCCGTATGGTCAATGGAAAAACAGATGAGGCTCCGGTTTCCGCTGTTGTCCCGGGGCAGACTACGGAGACGAAAACTACAGTGGATGGAGACGATACAACTGTACCCGCAGCCAATAGAACCTTGCGCAAGATGAAAGCCAACGGGTATCGCATACAAGTCTATGCCGGGGGGAATTCCCGTACGGCTCGTCAGGAAGCACAGAGGATGGCCGGAAAGGTGAAGGGTTACTTTAGCGACATGCCTACTTATACTCACTTCCAAAGTCCGCGCTGGATTTGTCGGGTGGGTGATTTCAGAACTTATGAAGAAGCCAATCAGGCATTGCACGAATTGAAGGCGACCAAGCAATTCGATGAGGCCTTGATTGTGAAGTCTGTCATTCAAATACCTTATTAATGGAATATCCGGATTATGATGATGTAACAGCCGAACGGCGAGAGCTCGAGGCATACTACAAGGCCATTCTAACATTGTTGGGAGAGGATCCTGAGCGCGAAGGATTACTGAAGACCCCCTATCGGGTAGCCAAAGCGATGTGCACGCTTACGAGAGGGTATGCCGAGGACCCGAACGAAACACTTAATTCAGCCAAGTTTAAAGAAGATTATCGTCACATGGTTATCGTGAAAGATATAGATTTCTTTTCACTGTGCGAACACCATATGCTACCCTTTTACGGAAAGGTGCATGTAGCCTACATTCCCAACGGATATATCACAGGATTGAGCAAGATCGCCCGTGTCGTGGATTGCTTTTCGCATAGGTTGCAGGTTCAGGAGCGCATGACCTTGCAAATAAAGGATTGCATTCAAGAAGCATTGAATCCGTTAGGAGTCATGGTGTAGTGGAAGCCCGACACATGTGCATGCAGATGCGAGGGGTGGAGAAACAGAATTCCGTGACGACAACCAGTGACTTTACAGGAGCCTTCAAACAGGCCAAGACGCGTGAAGAGTTACTCGATTTGATTCATCGCGAATCCTTATGAGGTAAATTAAGAATAAATAGCAATGCCAGAGCTGTTTTTTCGTCCCTTTGGCTCCGTTGTTGTTCGTAATAGGGCAGATAGAAGTTGTTTAATTTAAAATGTTACGAAAATGATTTCTGATAAATTGCAAAAAGCTATCAACGACCAGATTACGGCCTAGTTGTGGTCTTCTAACTTGTATTTATCCATGTCTTTCTATTTGGCAAAAGAAGGATTGGACGGTTGTGCTTCGTGGATGAAGAAGCAGTCTCAAGAAGAGCTGGGTCATGCCTATGAGATGGCAGCTTACATCATTAAGCGTGGTGGAGTAGCCAGAGTGGACAAAGTTGACGTGGTTCCTCAGGAATGGGACGGTGTCGTAGAGGTTTTCCAGAACATGTATGAGCATGAATGTGAAATCTCTAAGTTGATCGAAGCTGTTGTAAGGGTGGCTGGCGAAGAAAAGGATATGCCTACTCAAGATTTCTTGTGGAAATACGTTCGTGAACAAGTCGAGGAAGAGGCTACGGCACAATCTCTTGTAGAGAAATTCCGCAAGGCCGGTAAATCTGCTTTGTTGTTTATTGATGATAAGTTGGGACAAAGAGCATAAGGCTCCTTGTGCCTGATCCATTACGATAGGAGGAGGTTGTGTCAAAACGTTGGCACAACCTTTTTTATGCGCAAAGCCCAGACTTTCTCAAGCCCGGGCTTTGTTATAACCCAAAGTTTTCGTACCTTTAGGCATAAAGTTTTTCGTTATGACAAAGTTACATTTTCGTCCTTACATACCCAACCAAACAGTTCTTTTTCCTCAAAG